>VGKN01000213.1 GCA_016867055.1 Candidatus Omnitrophota bacterium | reverse complement strand
AACCGATGAGGTTTACGGTAGTATAAAAAGGGGTTCTTTTAATGAAGATTCAATACTTTCTCCCAGTAGCCCATATGCTGCAAGTAAGGCCTCCGCAGACCTTTTAACCCTCTCATATTATGCTACTTATAAATGCCCTATTATTATTGCAAGGAGTACGAATAATTTTGGACCATACCAATATCCTGAAAAACTTATACCGCTGTTTATAACAAGCACCCTTGATGGTGGAATATTACCGCTTTATGGAAATGGTTTGAATATTCGCGACTGGATCTATGTTAAGGATAATTGTCGCGCTATTGATTTGGTTTTGCATAATGGAAAAATAGGAGAAATTTATAATATTGGAGCAGGAAACGAAATAACAAATTTAGCCCTTACAAAACTTATTTTGAAGGATTTAAATAAACCAAATTCTCTTGTGAGATTTGTTAAAGATAGAGCAGGTCATGATAAAAGATATTCTCTGAAAACAGATAAAATTAGGGCATTGGGATTTGAGCCAATTTATAGATTTAAAGAAGCCTTGCATCAAACCATAACTTGGTACAGACAGAATAGGTTATGGTGGGAAAAAATAAAGAAGAGAAGCAAAGAGTTTAAATCTTATTACAATAGGCAGTATAATACTACTAGGTGCATATGATATGGAGGTTTTAATAACTGGTATAACAGGTTTCGTGGGTAGCCATTTAGCCGATTTTCTGCTTGGCAAGAAAGGAATAAAGGCGCATGGTATAGTCAGGCGGCACCCCAAGACAGAAAATATAGAATATATCATTTAGGTCTTTAAGTTCGTATGGCATATCAAAAGTTGGCCAGGACCTTTTAGGATATCAATATTTTATAAGTTACAAGATAAACATTTTAGAACATGAGCCTTTAACCATACCGGTCTGCACAGGGGCGAGTTATTTGTTGAAAGTAACTTTGCAAATCAAATTGCTAAAATTGAAAAAGGACTACAGAAGGCTGTGATTTTTGTTGGTAATTTGGATGCGGTTAGAGATTTTACAGATATAAGAGACGTATGAAGATATACTATCTGGCTTTGGAAAAAGGTAGATTTGAAGAGGTTGAGATTCAGCGATGTGCCTATTCTTATAGGGGATAATAGAAAAATTAAGAGGGAAACACTTTGGAAGCCAACAATTCTGATCTCTTAAACTATTGGAGGAATAAATTATGATGTTGAAAGATGTGCTAATAAGAAGTATTGAATCAAAAGATGCGAAAATTGGGGTAATAGGACTTGGTTATGTAGGACTTCCGTTAGCAGTTGAATTTGCAAAAAAAGGTTTTAGGGTATATGGAATTGATGTGAGTAAAAAACGCGTTAAAAGCCTAAATAGTGGTTCATCGTATATTTTGGATATTTCGTCAAAAGAGTTACAGCAGGTTATTAAAAATGGTAGGTTATCGGCAACAACAAACTTTTCTATTCTAAAAATCCTACAGGTGATTATAATATGCGTTCCTACGCCTCTAAGAAAAACAAGGGAGCCTGATATTTCTTATATTATATCTGCTACCAAGGAGGTCTCTAAAAATTTTGGAAAAGGCAAGATAGTAGTACTTGAGAGTACTACCTACCCAGGTACAACAGAAGAGATAATACTCCCAACGTTGAGCATAAACGGTCTAAAGGTTGGCAGGGATTTTTTCTTGACATTTTCACCAGAAAGGGTGGATCCTGCAAATAAAAATTTTAAAACAGCTAATATACCAAAGGTAGTTGGCGGAATTACCGAAGAGTGTACTGAAATAGCAAAAATATTGTATGGACAAATTGTTAGAGAAGTAATAGGGGTTACATCCACAAAGACAGCGGAGATGGTAAAGTTGCTTGAGAATACCTTTAGAAGTGTAAATATAGGCCTTGTTAATGAGATAGCGCTTATGTGCGATAAGCTTGGAATAGATGTCTGGGAAGTTATAGATGCTGCCAAGACTAAACCGTTTGGTTTTATGCCTTTTTATCCAGGACCAGGTCTAGGTGGACACTGTATTCCTATTGATCCTTTGTATCTTTCCTGGAAAGCAAGGATGTACGGTTTTGAGGCGCGCTTTATTGAACTTGCCTCACAGGTTAACTCACAAATGCCTAATTATGTGGTAGAAAAGATTTCAGGCGGGCTAAACAGATTTAAGAAATCAATAAACGGCTCTAAAATACTTCTGGTAGGTGTAGCCTATAAGAGGGATGTAAATGATACAAGGGAATCCCCGGCCATTGAGATAATAAAAATCTTAATGGACAAAGGTGCCGATGTAAATTTTTTTGATCCCTATGTCAGCGAATTAGATACAAATGGTTTAAAGGTTAAATCAATTAAATTAAATAAAGATTATTTAAAAAAGCGAGATTGCGTGGTAATAGTAACCGACCATTCAACAATAGACTATAAATTTGTAGTAGATAATTCCAAGCTTATTGTTGATACCAGAAATGCCTTAAAATGTGTTTCTGGTAATAACAATAGCAAAATTATAAAATTATAACTTAAAAAATGGCTAATTATTGTGTAACAGGTGGTGCAGGGTTTATTGGATCTCATATTGTAGATGAATTAGTACTTCGTGGTGAATTTGTAAGGGTTTTGGACAATTTTGAAACAGGTAAAAAAGAAAACCTATCAAGTGTTTTAGACAAGATAGAGCTAGTGGAGGAAGATATACGTAATTTTGAGGTCTGCAAAAAAATAACAATAGGGATTGATTACGTATTACATCAGGCAGCGCTTCGTTCGGTGCCAAAATCCATGTTTGATCCAATCAGTTATAATGAAGTTAATGTAAAAGGCACGCTGAATATCCTAATGGCGGCGCAAGAGAATAAAGTTAAACGTGTTGTATTTGCATCTTCAAGTTCAGTATATGGAGATACTGCCAAATTGCCCGAGAAAGAAACAGATCCCCCAAATCCTATTTCAATTTATGCGCTCACAAAGCTTATGGGAGAGTATTATTGCAAGATGTTTACTTCTTCCTTTGGGCTGGAAACAGTTGTACTTAGATATTTTAATGTATTCGGACCTCGTCAGTCTCTTGAATCGCAGTATGCGGTTGTAATACCAAAGTTTGTTACCTGCATGTTAAAAAATGAATCCCCGCCAATTCATGGGGATGGTATGCAATCGCGAGACTTTACATACGTTAAGAATGTGGTTGATGTAAACCTTATTGCTGCGACTTCAAAAAATAGTGCAGGAGAAATTTTCAATATAGCTTGTGGCAAGTCAAATACTATTCTTGAATTAGTGAATCAGTTAAATAAGATGCTAAAAAAGGATATGGAACCCGTTTTTACTCCACCGCGTCACGGTGATGTTATACATACATTAGCTGATATTTCAAAAGCAAAAAATATTCTTGGTTTTAATCCGATAATAGATTTTGAGGAGGGTTTAGGAAGAACCATAGATTATTTTAAAAAAGTTAATGCAAAAAAATAATATTGAATAATTTTTATCTAATAACCCCGAAGGGGCAGAGTTACACGGGCTTGGGTGTAGGTATCTACTCTTAAAATACGAAATATTTCATTTTGCTTTTTGAGGTTATAAAAAGGTTAAGGACTTTAAAAAGACAAGGAGAAGGGATGAAAGTTTCATTGCTTGACCTTAAGAAACAGTATAACTCAATAAAAAAAGAAATTGATCAGGCCATAAGAAACGTTCTCAATAACGGCTTTTTCATTC
>VGKN01000212.1 GCA_016867055.1 Candidatus Omnitrophota bacterium | reverse complement strand
CTTTATATCTACATTAGGTGCTGAAAAACCAGCCTATGATTACAAAGAATTCTTTGTAAATTTACCTGACTTGAAGGATATTACTTTGAATAGGTCGAGCATTCAATCTCCGTTAAAACGTTTAATTTTTGAGGTGAAGAGATGGATAAAAACAAAACAAAGATAGGGCTTATAGGTATTGGTTATTGGGGTAAAAATTTAGCAAGGGTCTTTTCGCAGTTGGGTGTATTGGACACAATCTGCGACTTTGACTTTGAGAAATTAAAACTTGTAAGAAAGGATTATCCAAAAGTTAATATCTCTGTGTCCTATTCGGAAATCTTTAACAATAAGAACATAAAGGCAGTGGTGATATCCACGCCCGCGGAATCTCACTATCAGCTGGCCAAGGAGGCACTTCTTTGCGGTAAAGATGTCTTTGTTGAAAAGCCGTTGGCATTAACTGTAGAAAATGGCAATGAACTTGTAGAATTAGCAGAAAGAAATAAAAGGATATTGATGGTTGGACATCTTCTTGAGTATCATCCAGCAGTTAATAAGCTTAAAGAATTTATGGAAAAAGGAAGGCTTGGCAAAATTCAGTATATTTACTCAAACCGGCTTAACCTCGGAAAGATAAGACGAGAAGAAAATATATTATGGAGTTTTGCGCCACATGATATCTCAGTTATACTTCTTCTTCTAAATGAATTACCTGAAGGAGTTTCTGTTTTCGGCGGTAACTATCTTAATCATGATATTGCTGATGTTACGGTTAGTAATCTTAATTTTTCAAGTGGCGTAAAAGGACATATTTTTGTAAGTTGGTTGCATCCCTATAAGGAACAAAAACTAATTGTAGTAGGCGATAAAGCAATGGCAGTTTTTGACGATGTCTCCGAAAAAGATAAGCTATTAATTTTTAATCACAAGATAGACTGGATAGGTAGAATGCCCGTTCCAAAAAAGAAGGAAGCGGAAAAAATTAATTTCAAAATGGAAGAGCCATTGCTTTTGGAATGCAGGCATTTTTTGGATTCTGTCAAGACAAGAAAAAAGCCCAAGACAGATGGAAAAAGTGCATTAAGGGTATTAAAGGTTTTACACGCGTGTCAGATATCTTTAGAAAATAGAGGTGCATATATTTCATTAGATTCAAAGGTTAACTCTTCCATACATTCAAAAACTTATTATATTCATCCAACTGCTACTATTGAACAGCCATGCCATATTGGAGATGGCACAAAGATATGGCATTACTCACATATTATGAAAGGGGCAAAAATAGGCAAAGGCTGCAATATAGGACAGAATGTTTTCGTTGGTTCAAGAGCAGTATTAGGCAATAATGTAAAAGTACAGAATAATGTTTCTATTTATGATTGTGTAAAAATAGAGGATGATGTTTTTTGTGGTCCCTCAGTAGTTTTTACAAATGTTATAAATCCGAGAAGCCATGTTTCAAGAAAAGATGAATATAAGGAAACAGTTATTAAAAAGGGTGCTACCCTAGGCGCAAATTCGACTGTTGTCTGCGGCGTTACTATTAACGAATATGCCTTTATTGGCGCAGGAGCAGTGGTTACAAGGGATGTCCCGAAATATGCCCTGGTTTACGGAAACCCCGCAAGACAAAGAGGGTGGATGTGCGAATGCGGGGTGAAACTAATTTTTAAGGATTTAAAAGCAGAATGCGTTGTATGTGGAAATAAATATATAAATAAAAATGGTTTGGTAAAAATAGAAAAATGATAAAAGGCAAATTGTTAAAAAGATTTATCCCTTTAGTTAAATATTTAATTCCCCTGAGACTGCCAAGCATAATTGCGATTGAGTCAAGTAACCGCTGTTTTTTAAATTGCATTACCTGTCCAATACCAACTCAGATGAAAAGACAAAAAGGAGATATGTCTCTTTCTACATTCAGACTACTTTTGAGTCAAATTAACTGGAAGATAAACAAACTCAACTGGGCATTTGGAGGAGAACCTCTTTTAAATAAGGATATATGGCAAATGGTAAAACTTGCTTCAGAAAGCGGTATTTATTCCAGGATTGATACTAATGGTATTCTGCTTAATCAGTTCGAGGAAGAGATATTTACTTCAAACCTTAGAGTATTAAATATTGTCTTTGAGGGGTTCTCTAAAGAGAGTACAACAACCTTTAGGCAGGGCTATGATTATGAACATGTAATTAGGAATATTAAAGGCATAAGCAAAATAAAGCAAAGAATTGGTGCAAAATATCCTGTAATAGGGCTTAATTTCCTTGTAAAAAAGGACAACGAGAACGAAATAGAAGCAACGCTTGAATTTGCCAGAAAATTGAAACTGGACTACGTTACCTTAAAGAGTATAAACATATGCCCGAGCGACTGGCTCTCCGAAGAATATGTTCAGGCGATAGGCGATAAATACCTTCCTGTAAAAAGAATAGACCTGTGCCGTTATGAGAAAAAAGACGGCAGGTGGGTTCCTAAGGAAATCCTTAATGATTTCTGCAGATATTTATTAGATAGTGTAACCATAACCTGGGATGGCAAGGTGCTTCCCTGCTGTTTTGACTATGATGCTTCTATGATAGTTGGCAATATCCATTCTGAGGATTTAAAAACTATATGGAGAAACAAAAGATTTAGCGATATACGAAATAGGATATTTGGTAACTCTTTATCTATCTGCAATAACTGTACCTCAGTCTCTTTACAGGAAAAGATAGTTCTTGGTGATTAGGACCATGGATAATTTAAAAGATAAAAGCATAGCCCTGTTTTTTTCCTATAATGTCTCGCTGGATGTTTGGAAGAGTTTTGGAATGGTAACACGGGAAAGTAAAATTTGGAGTCTTTTTAAAGAAAATTTTAAACAGATATTTTTCATAACTTATGGTGATGAGAAAGAGTATAAACTCATGGAGTATTTTCCAGATATAAATTTACTTAACAACAAATGGTATTTGAACACAGTAGTATATAGTTTCTTATTACCTATCATTTACAGGAAATATTTAAACAAAATAGATGTATACAAGGTAAACCAGCTGAGCGGTGCCCTTCCTGCAGTGATAAGCAAAATTTTGTATAAAAAAAAACTTATAGTCAGGTGCGGATTCCAGTTATCTCAGTTTTTTAAAAAACAAAAGGAAAATGTATTAAAGATATTTTTAGCCCTGCTTTTAGAAAGAATAGCATATTCAGCCGCAGACATAATAACAGTAACCTGCGAAGAAGATAAGAAATATATACTTGAACATCACAGGATAAATCCTGAAAAGATAAAAATTGTGCCCAACGGTATAGATACCGAACTATTTAGAGTATTGGATAATGTAAAAAAGGAATCTAGAAGGCTTTTGTTTGTTGGAAGGCTCATAAAGCAGAAAAATCTATTTTCTCTTTTAGAGGCATTAAAGGATATAAAGAATATTCATCTTGTAATGATAGGTAAGGGCTATCTGAAAGAGGAACTGAAGAATATGGTAAAGGGCAATAATTTAAATGTAACGTTTGTTGACAGGGTTGATAATGCTGATTTACCTATTGAATATAATAAATCAGAGGTATTTATTTTGCCTTCTTATTTTGAGGGAAATCCCAAGGTTCTGTTAGAGGCCATGGCGTGCGGTGTTGCAGCAATTTGTTCCGATGTAGAGGGTTTAAACAGCATAATAAGGCATAACCATAATGGTCTTTTGTGCCAGATTTCTGCAGAGGCTATTGGCGGGATGC
>VGKN01000211.1 GCA_016867055.1 Candidatus Omnitrophota bacterium | reverse complement strand
AAGGTGTAGAAAATTTGACTAAATCATTAATATCTATAAACTCTATTATGTTAATAGAGTATACATTAAGTTAAGGAATCTGTCAAGATTAAAAAATTTAATTTATTGGGTAGATTTTTTTGAAAGGAGTTCTCTTATTCTATCCAGTAGCACATTTGGTTCGAATGGTTTAATTATGTAGGCATCTGCGCCTGTAATAAAACCTGTCTTTTTATCCTCTTCTTTGGAGCGGGCGGTAAAAAGTATAATGGGAATATCCTTATACCTTGCATCAAACTTAAGAATCCTACAAACCTTATAACCATCCATTTTGGGCAACATAAGATCTAAGATTATAAGATCTGGCTTTATAGACCTTGCAAGATTTAATCCCTCCTGTCCATCCTTGGCAGTAGTAACCTCATAGCCATTTGCCTCAAGACGTATCTTAACAAGTTCTAATATATCCTCCTCATCATCAACCAAGAGGATCTTATTCTTCTCGGACATCGTTTTTCTCCTATTCTCTTTTTCTTAAATCCTTTGGTAGGGTAAAATAAAATCTACTTCCTTCGCCCGGCTTACTATCTACGAAAATTTCCCCGCCATGCATTTGGACAAGTTCTTTGGTGATAACAAGTCCAAGACCTGTGCCTTTAACTCTGTCCTGTATAGCATCCTCTAGTCTACTAAACTTGTCAAACAACCTTTCAATATTTTCCTTTGATATCCCTATGCCATTATCTATAACACTTATTTCAACGATACTTCCCTTATCGGATATCTCAACAGTCACGCTGGAACCATTTGGGCTATATTTTATTGCATTGTCAAGTAAATTTGAAATTGCTTGTGTTAGTTTATCTGGGTCTGCCCATATTTTAATAACAGGAGATGCCGCTTTTATACCCAATATTATATTCTTACTCTCAGCCAATACCTTAAACGAATTAATAACGTCCTCCACTAACATAATGATATTGATAAAAAGCCTTTTCATCTCCGTCCTACCCGATTCTATCTTTGCCAGGTCTAAAAGATCATCTATCAGTCTTGAGAGTCTATCTATGTTTTTCCTTGCTATCTCTAAAAACCTTCTCTGTTCAGAATTTAAAGCACCGCTTACCTCATCCAGTAGTAGCGATACTGACTCCTTTATGCTTGCTAGAGGACTTCTTAATTCATGTGAGACATTGGCTATAAAATTTGACTTCATATTATCTAGGGTTTTCAGTTCTTCATGAAGCCTTGCATTCTCAATTGCTATCGCAGCGAGTTCTGATATCGCCATAAGCACGCCAAGGTCATCTTCCTTAAACACATCCTTTGTGATTTTATTGTTAACATTTATAACACCGATCACCTTATCCTTAACCTTCAAGGGAACGCTTAAAAGGGAATTTGTACTATAGCCACCATCCTTTTTGGTAAATCTGGGGTCTTTATCTATATCAGTTATTAGAAGGGGTTTTCCCTCCTCCGCTATCCAACCAGCGACTCCTTCACCAAGTTTAATCTTGGTCTGCTTTGCAATAGAATCATCAAGTCCTTTGGCCATCTTTATCACAAGTTCTCTTGTCTTTGGGTCCAAAAGCATAAGCGAAACCCTTTCCACGGATAACAGATCTGCTATTCTATCCGCCAGTATCTTGAGGCATTCTTCAAGTTTAAGGGTTGAGTTTATATCCCTTGCCGCCTGTGTTATGCAGGCGAATTCTAATATTTTCTTCTCAAGCTCCTCGCGGGTCTTCTTGCTGACATCCTTTAAAAGTTCTCTTAGACCCTCAAACTGTTCAAGTTCGTATCCCATCTTGTTTTCCTTTGGCAAGATAAATATACGCTAAAATATTTCACTCGTCAAGAAAATAACAGATTATTATTTTTTTATTCTCTTTAAAAATTCTTTGAATGATAACGCATTTAGGATAGACCCAGCCTCTATCCATCCCCTTCTTGCAACAGCCACTCCAAACCTTATGTAGTTTAACTGTGGCAGACTATGCGTATCTGTTCCTATGGCAAAATTTACATTAAATTCCCTTGCCCGCTTACAATTTATATCAGTTAAGTCAAGTCTCTGGGGAAAGGCGTTTATCTCGATAGCGGTGTTGGTGTCAGCCGCCTGTTTAAAAATTCTATCCAGGTTCAATTCATAGGCATCCCTTGCCCCCATAAGCCTGCCTGTCGGGTGTGATATAACATTTACATATTTATTCTCCATTGCTTTTAGTATTCTATATGTAAGTTTTTCTCTTGCTTGCTTAAACCCCGTATGAATTGAAGCAACCACTAAATCCAGTTCTTTTAGAATATCTCCATCAAAATCTAAAGAGCCGTCGTCTAATATATCAACCTCACTCCCTGCTAAAATTTTTATATCCTTTGATATCTTATTAAATTTGCGGATCTGGCCAACCTGCTTCATTAAATCCTTTTCCGAAAGTCCACCAGCCACCTTGAGTGATTTAGAATGGTCGCAGATTGCTATATACTCATATCCAAGTTCCTTACAGGCGTCTATAATTTTCTTAAGGCTATTTGCGCCATCACTATATTTAGTGTGGATATGAAGATCTGATTTTATATCTTCAAGTTTCAGTATATCCGGCAATCTTCCATTTATCGCAGCCTCAATCTCATCTTGGTCCTCCCTTAATTCGGGTTCTATATATGGAAGTCCTATTGCATTATAAACCCCTATCTCCTCATTCCCCGCTATTTTTTTTCCATCCGATTTTCTAAATACCCCGTATTCGTTTATCTTAAAACCCTTCTTATTTGCAAGTTCTCTAATACGTATATTATGAGCCTTTGAGCCTGTAAAATATACCATTGCAGCTCCATAAGAATCTGGTTTTACCACCCTTATATCAACCTGAATACCTTCTTTTGTAAGGATACTTGATTTGGTTTTGCCCTTTGAGATTATCTCTTTAACAACCGGAAGTTTTACAAAATTGTCCATAATAATATTGGGAGAGTTTGAACTTACTAAAATGTCAATATCTCTTATAGTCTCCTTCATCCGCCTTAGACTGCCTGCATAGGTTATCCTCTTAATCCCTGATGAGTCTTTTAAATCATTTATAATCTTCTCTGCCAAGGGAAGTGCTATACCAAGGGACATCCTTTCCCTTCCCCTTCTTACAAGTTCTATCCCTTTTAAAATGTTTTCCTCTGTTTTTTCCCTTATGCCCGGAAGGCTACTTAATCTGTGTGCCTTTGCATATTCTTCCAATGTATCAATATCCCTTATATTCAACTTCTCATATAAAAGTTTTGCAGTTTTAGGCCCAATGTTTGGAATATTCATAATCTCAGCAAGCCCTTCAGGAAATTCTCTTTTTAATTCCTCAAGATATTTAAGCCTACCCTCTGTTATTATCTCTTTTATCTTTAAAGCCAAGTCCTTGCCTATGCCTAGAATCTCCAGCAACCCATCCCTCTTTAAGATTTCCTCAATATCCTCATTTAAACTCTTTATATTCTGGCTGGCTCGCCTGTAAGCACGTATCCTGAATGGATTTTCATTCTTTAACTCTAAAAAATCTGCGATATCATCAAAAATATCTGCCACTTCTAAATTTCTCATTTTAATAACTCTTTAGACTTTTTATGGGCATACCTGAGGGGTTGGGGAATCCTAAATCTATCCGTGAGGTTCATTATAATCTCAATGGACTTATTCAGGTTAGTCTTATGGCCCGGGGAAACAAATACAGGTTTAACATCCTTTCTTG
>VGKN01000210.1 GCA_016867055.1 Candidatus Omnitrophota bacterium | reverse complement strand
CCTACTTGTCCTGATTGCGGCGCTGTTATTCGACCGGATATTGTGTTTTTCGGAGAAAACTTACCCGAGGATAAAATTAACAGATTTTTTGAGGAGCTTGATAGGGGTTTTGATATATTCTTTTCAATTGGCACTACCAGCGTATTTCCCTATATCAGGCAGCCGATGGCGCTTGCCAGGCACTTAGGCAGGCCCACCATCGAGATTAATCCAGACCATACAGAGATTTCTGATTGGGTGGATATAAAGATTTCTCTCGGTGCTGCTGAGGCGATGGATGCCGTCTGGAAAAGCTTTTCAGAGGAAGAAAGGATAGCAACATGAGACCAGCGTGGTACGCTGATAAACGTGATTTAGTAAAATGGTCGGTTTTGTATCATTTAGCCGATATATATGGCTGTAAGAGGATATTACAAATTGCTTTTTTTCGTGATAGCAAGTTCGGAAAAGTGAATGTCGGAGGTGAAGATAAAGAAATTCCACCGGAAGTGCTTAAACATTTCCGTGAATTACGCAATATCTGCAACATGACATCTCGACTCAAAATAGAATTTTTTGATAAAAAGTTTAAAGACCGCAACAGTTACTGGGAATCTGTAAAAAGTAAACTTGCAGAATACAGCCATGAGAAATTAATAGTTTTCCTTGATCCTGATACGGGCTTAGAGCCAGAAATAGCAAGACCGTCATTAAAACATGTCTTGAGACTTGACGTAAAAAAGATTTGGGAGGGGGAAGCCTTAAAATCTGGCGACTTATTAGTATTTTATCAACATAGTTTTAGAGATAAGGAATGGGTTGAGAAGACACAGAAAGCCCTTAAGAAAGCAACTCAAGCTTCATTTAAGATAGCGAGAGGTGAAGGTCCAGCCATTGCTAAAGATGTTGTATTTTTTTATCTTCAAAAAGGATAATCTAAATGAATAAAAAACAATTACAATTTATTTTATTATTTTTCTTTCTTATTTCACTTCGTATTTATGCCGAACCTCTCAAAAAAGAAACCTCTGATATTGTAGATAAACAGTGGCTTATAAAACCCTTTGAAGTAGAAGAATCGTTTATACTTTATTCAGAACCTTCTGAAAAGAGCAAGAGGGTAGGCGCAGTAAAGAAGGGTGATTGGCTAAAACTTATAGATACAAAAGGCAACGACTGGTATTTGCTTCGCAATATGATGTCTCCATACCTTAAGGGTTGGGCAAGAGGTGGTTCGTTGGTTGGAGAAGATAAATTATCACCAATATGTGCAACAGATATTTTTGATGAAGAAGCCCTGCAGTCTTCAAATCCTTATCTTTATGTTTTTAGAGATAAAATGCCTTTTTTCGCAGTAGTTACTGATATGGAAGAAGATGTTGGCAGGTTAAACGATAAGATTATAGATTTATTTGCGCTTGGATATGGCTCTGAACCTAATGAAGTATATTTCTTTGAGCCAAAAAGCCATTCAGGGAGAACCGTTTATTATATATGTGTCGGCGTTTACAAAAATAAAGATTCTGCTGAAAAGATTAAAAAAAGAATGGAAAATAAAGGTTATAAACCCCAGATTATTGATATTGTAAATGTAGATGGCGAAAGCGCTATTGCAAAAGGAGTAATAAAATGAATAAAAAACAATTAATATCTATCTCACTAATTTCATTTTTGTTAATTGTATCTTCTGTTTTTGCTCAACCCCAGGAGAAAGAATACAGTGGCAATTCTTGGTGGGAATATCTCAAAACTTGCAATAGGCGCTTTTGGGCAGTGGGCGATTTAAACAACGATGGCAAAGAAGAGCAAGTTGGCATATTCTCGCAATGGGAAGGCGAGGGGTGGTGGTCAGAAGACACAGGTGATGTTATTTGTATATTTGACAATCAAAATATCTTATACGGTGATGAGATTGCAAGATATTCTACTGTAAAGAATCTATCAATTAAGGATATTGATGTGGTTGGCGTAAAAGAGGCGGCGGTTTTCTGCGAATTTACAGAAGATTTCCCAGAGAAAAATGTTACTTACGTTTATAAGTGGGATGGTAAGGAATACGTAAAAGAGAAGCTAAAAGATGAATAAAAAACAATTTTTGAAAATGCTTAGGAGAAGATCAGGGACAGGCCCCAAATTTAGCGCGAGGGTGTCCCTATAGACTATTCATACATTTTCTCCTGATAAATTTAATGAACATTTCAAGAATAAAGTTAAAATTTAGTCAGAGGGAGAATACGCTGAACTGTAAGAAGTTACAAAAACCTTATTTTACGGAACCTTATTTAAATCTTCTATAAATTTTGGATTGAAAGGAGTATATCCTTTCGCTCGAGCTTCATCAACTTCATTTCTAGCCTCACCATATTTCTTCAACGCAAAGAAAGACATAGCGCGAATTTCATGACAATTCCTGTTGTTAGGGTCTAGAGCTAATAGTTTATCTGTATCGTTTAACGCTTCAGAGTATTTTCCCATCTTATAATATAAGCTAGACCTATTATAAAGAACTTCTCGGTTTTCTGGGAAGAGGCGCAAAGCCTCGTTATAGTCAGCAAGCGCTTTATCAAACACCTTTAGTTCAAAATATGCAGTTCCTCTTCCGTTGTACGCAGCGTTGCTGTTAGGATTAATTGCCAAGACTTTATTGAAATCAGAGATTGCTTTTTGGAAATCAAGTTTAGCGGCGTAGACATTGCCCCTGTCAATATAAGCGTTTATATAATTAGGGTCAATCAATATAGCCTTATTGTATTCTTCGATGGCTTTATCGAACTCCCCTTTTTGGACGTACTGGTATCCACGCTGTATATAAATGCGCAGTGCAATTGTTTGCCTTTCTTCTTCCAAAGAAGATTCCGTAGATTTTTTTTGTATGGAATCAACACTGGGAAGATTAAGCCACAAATATGAAAGTTTCCAATGAATAGCTTTTGTTTGGAGTGGAGTAAACCCTTTTTCATTTAAATATTCAGAGAGCCTATCAATATCTCGGTAATCAAATTTTTGCTTATAGAGCAACATCGCTACAGCCTGGTCAATTCTGACATCGTTTGGATTAATTTTGTAACACCATAAATATTCATGGATTGCGCTATCGTAATCTCCTTTAGCAGCGTAGGCTAATCCTAATAGATAATGGTAATCAAAGTTATCTGGCGATGATTTGAGTAAGTGTTTACATATAGAAATGCATCTATCATCATCGTTATTATCATAGCTGTACATTGCTATCTCATACATATTATCCAAAGACTTTTTTTTGGCATACGGATAAAATTTAGCAATTTTATCAATTTGCTTAAAAATCGATAGGGCTTCATTAGTTTTATAATTATGTAGTAATTGCGCTCCTCTCTGAGCATATTTATCTATACTGAATTTAGCTATGAGCAAAGAAGAGGGGGGCAGAATAGATACTAAAATAAATATTAACGTAGCAACTAGCGGTTTCCGCTTGATTGCTTTGGTCATCTTCTTAATCGGGCCATAACGTATGGCACTAATAGGCCTAGATTCAATATAGCTAGTAAGGTCTTTTGATAAGATATCCATTGATTCGTATCTTTTCGCGGGATCAAGCTCAAGACATTTCATCGCTATGGCCTCAAGCTCTGAAGGTATATTTCTATTATGGTAGGAGGGAGGAATAAAAGAAGCTTGTGTAATCTTATCTGCAGTTTTCTTAACACTTCCGGTTTGAAATGGGTTCCTAAATGTTAATGATTCGTATAGTGCAACTCCAAATGACCATAT
>VGKN01000209.1 GCA_016867055.1 Candidatus Omnitrophota bacterium | reverse complement strand
GTGTGGCGACAGCATAAAGGGTAGGCATTGCCTTAATATTCCAATTAACTAGCTATTATAAACTACCCTTCTCCGCACGTCTACCTTGGGGGGTTTAGAACCGCTCATGCTGAGCCTGTCGAAGCCAGCGGCGGTGAATATATATTAGCAAGTCGAAGGGCTTGTCCTGAGCGAAGTCGAAGGATGACATTATAACACCCGATTTTTCAGAAACAATTCGAGCGTGATTAGCCTCAATTATTTGTTTCCAACTTTATGTTAAGTAGGGAATTTGTGCAGAAAGTTAGTTGACAAAGTATTCTTATTATAAAAGGAAATTGTGATTAATGGTGACATTTGCTATACTCGAAAATATGGCGGGTGAAATAAGAACAGCGCGTGAAGAACCGCATTTTCATATTGTGTTGCCAGACCCATTGACAAGCCCAGAAATGTTGAGTGGTGCTTTATTTTTATATTTTGATGCGCCAATATGGGTTACTATGCCGCCAACTATAGTGACTCCAGACTCTTGGAAGCTATTAGACCTAATAAAGCGAAGAGAACCGGGCTGGGGTGAAATATTTTGGGGAATATTTGGAGCCTGGCGAATGCAGATGGATGGGTTTAGGTCATCGATAGAAGTTTTTACACCTTTGAAGGAAAAATCATTGAAGACTATGTACATGAGTTATTCTGCAGGAACAAAAGCTCTAGAAGAGAGTGGAAATTTAATTACGGCAACTGGCTTTACAATAAAAGATTTATCAGAATTAATAAATCCTTTTACTGCTTCGGGTGAAATAATTAGACATATTATGTTAGAGCAGTTTTTGGAATTAAAAGAGGATGTTGAAGAATTATATAAATATTGTGGTGAACTTCTAAAGGAAGAAGCAATCCCTAGTTTGCTGACACGAGGGTATCTTTTAAGATTAAAAATACTGTCCGATGCAAAGAATTGTCCTATACTTCTTTCGAATGAAAGATTAATTAAGTTCCTTGAAAAATTACCGATAGATACTGAAGTTGTTCCAGACAGAAATATTGACTTCGATGTAATTGCCTGGGAGTTTTTTAGACAGCTAGTTTCGCCACGTCTTGACCCACTAAATGCTGAACGTGCCGATTACATTCAAAAACTGATTGAATCCAGAAAAAATGAGATTGCGCGTCTTAAGTCTAAATGCTATAAGCTAGCCGAAAAAATAGAAGGAGTGAAATCAATTGAGCAGCTCGTGGCAAAGGTTGAGAGATTAATAAAATCAGAAGTCGAAGATGAGATAGCGGAATTATTTGAACTTGATAAAGGAAAAGTAAAAGAGTACTTTACCAAACTTTTTGCAGACAAGACAATTTGGATAGGAACGGCGACAACGATTTTAGGTATAGTTTCAGGTCAACCACATGTTACTGTTGGTGGTGCGATTTGTGCGTTATCAACTATGGGAGCAAAAGCGGTAAGTGAAGCCGCTAGTCGTAAAGCGAAGATAAAGCAGAGTGATTACGCAATTGTATATAGGATTGGGAAAGGCAGAAATTAAAAATAATTTGGAAACAGAACCAATTGAAAAGCAGTCAAAAGAGAGCAAAGTTGTGCAAAGCATTTGTTCAGTCGCGCTGAGCTATCTGTTTATTGCTCCGGTATATATCCACTTTACATAATAGCTTTACATAACGATTGAAACGAATAATTAGCTTCGCCTACGCTCGATTCGTTTCTGGAAAAAAGGCATATTAAGGTAATGTCACCCCTGCGAAAGCAGGGGTCTAGGTGTAGAAAGGACGATGCAGATTCCCGCTCCCGTATCAAGTACGGGACAGGTTTTGCGGGAATGACAGGGACGGGCGGTAGAGATTCTTCGTCCTTCGGCTGAAGGACTCAGAATGACATACAAAACTCCCCCGGCTTCATTTCTTGTAAAGTGGGTTGCTTTAGTATATAATAGTATCAATTAGTTCCGGTTTAGGTTATTACAAGCTTTTTAAATCCTTCAGATTTACGAAACATTGGATGACCGAGACTCTAACTAAAATATAAAAGAGAGGAGGCCATTCAATGGGTTTCGAAAACAAATCTCTCCAATGTGCCGAATGTGGGACTACTTTTGTCTTCAGCGCTGAGGAACAAGAACAGTTTGCTTCGAGAGGCTATACCAATGAGCCGAAGCGCTGTCCTTCATGCCGCCAGGCAAGAAAAGCACGACAGTTCGGAAGCAATGGGAGCAGCTACGGGAACAGCTATGGAAACGGTAACTACAGACCCCTGCGCCAGATGTTTCCGGTAAAGTGCTCTGATTGTGGCAAAGACACCGAAGTACCCTTCGAACCGCGTACCGGTAGACCGGTGTATTGCAGCGATTGCTATCGCAAAGTCAGACTGAGCCGGTAATGCTGAGTTGACATTAGCACATCTTTGGTATACTCTGGTCTTATTAGGCCAGAGTATACCAACAGGAGTACACAGTGAAAATATTACTTGTTTATCCCAAGTATCCAGATACGTTCTGGAGCTTTAAACATGCTTTAAAATTCATCAACAAAAAAGCGACGCTTCCCCCGTTGGGTCTTCTAACTGTCGCTGCGATGCTCCCTACGGAATGGGAGAAAAAACTGGTCAACCTGAATACGGACACCTTGCATGACCGGGACATTAAGTGGGCGGATTACGTGTTCCTGAGCGCCATGGCGGCGCAGCAGCACTCGACTAGAGAGGTCATTAAAAGATGCAAGGCGCTCAATGCCAAAATCGTTGCTGGCGGTCCTCTCTTTACCACAGGATACGAAGAGTTCGGTTTCGATGATATAGACCATCTGGTGTTCAGCGAGGCAGAAAATATAATGCCGCAGCTAATCCAGGACCTGGAAAAGGGATGCGCCAAGCATATTTACAAAGCGACGGAATTTCCGGATATAACCAAGACTCCCATACCTCAATGGTCGCTCATCGATAAGAAGAAATACCAGATGATGAATATCCAGTATTCTCGGGGCTGCCCCTTCGATTGCGAATTCTGCGACATCACGGTAATAAATGGCCGCAAACCGAGAACGAAAAGTGCAGAGCAGGTAATAGCCGAACTCAATTCATTGTACGATGAGGGATGGCGAGGCGGCGTATTTTTCGTCGATGATAACTTCATCGGCAACAAGCTGAAATTGAAGTCGGAGGTTTTGCCGGCAATAATAAAATGGATGAAAAAGAGGAAGCACCCCTTCTCTCTCAGCACGGAAGTATCCATAAATCTCGTCGACGACAAAGAGCTAATGGGCATGATGACCAAAGCCGGGTTCGATACCGTGTTTGTCGGCATCGAGACTCCGCATGAAGAAAGCCTCGTCGAATGTAATAAAATGGCGAACAAAAGTCGCGATTTACTGGCATCGGTTAAGACCCTTCAAAATCACGGTTTTCAGGTGCAGGGTGGATTTATCGTCGGCTTTGATAGCGACCCGCCCTCGATATTCAAGACCCAGATAAACTTCATACAGAAGAGCGGAATTCTCACCGCTATGGTAGGTCTGTTAAATGCCCCGCCGGAAACCAGGCTCTACAAACGTCTGAAAGCGGAAAACCGAATACTGCCGGGCGGTTCCGGTGACAATACCGACGGTGCCACCAACTTCATACCGAAGATGCCTTACGAGGTCCTCATGAACGGCTACAGGTACATCCTCAATACAATCTATGCCCCTAAACCATATTATGAGCGGATTAAAACCTTCCTCAAAGAGTACCGACCCAGGGCTAAAGCCAAAAGCAGAATAA
>VGKN01000208.1 GCA_016867055.1 Candidatus Omnitrophota bacterium | reverse complement strand
ATAAAGGGGATCAGAAAATTCTCCCTCCAAAAAGACAAAGTCTTGAATCTTTAATGAAAAAAGGTCGCAGTTTTTAGCCCCGAAAATGGCTATTTTTCTATCTGTGGCCTCGGGTCTTAGATTTTCTTTTGGAGAGGTAAAAAAACTGCGCAATGGCTCTACAGAGCGATACTCATTGAAATCCACATCGTTTTTCTTATCCTCTGGCAACCACCTTTTAAAAAGGTAATCCTCTATAGGTAAAACGAAATTAAAATCACAGGGTATCTTTCTTCCATCCGCCCTGAAAGGTGCATAGAGTTCGTGGCTTTTGCTCAGGCTACGGAAGAAATCTCCCAACTTTTCTTTTTTAAGATAATACAATTCGTCCAGCTCTTCCTCTATCAATTCCAATACGAGATTTAAGTTTTGCTAAACCACTTCCAAAAGCCTTCAAATTTTTCTCTCTTTTATAAGCGCACTCTTTTGTTGTATATGCCTCATAATATACTAATTATACACGGCAGCATTTTCTTAGTCGTATAAACCTTGCCTTCGTTATGTTCCTTTATCCTTTTTCTTAAATCATTAGTACAGCCTATATAAACCCAACTCCTGCGCGCAGAGGCAGGATGAGCCCATGGCATCTTATTACTTTTAAGGAGATACACATAATGCCATATTTTAGGAAGGGCTGGGTTTATCTGTGAATTCTTTCACAATGAAGAACTAATTTTACTATTTTTCAAGA
This sequence comes from Candidatus Omnitrophota bacterium, assembly GCA_016867055.1. The sequence goes on along the minus strand of VGKN01000208.1, from coordinate 3,028 downwards.
TCTTGTCAAGCGGAAAATGTATACCCCGATGCTTGGCATCGGGGCTTGTTTCCTTATATTTCCCTTGGAAGAGCTCCTTTATGTATCTTGCAATAGCTTCTCTTGTGAGTCCTGTGCCTATACTTCTTACAAAGTAGCCTCCTGCCCAGATTTCTCCACCCCAGTATTGCCCTCTTAGCCATTTGTATTTCTTGAAGAGAAACTTAGTGCTTACGCTCTTTAGAATCTGGGCAATTTGAGACGGAGCAATCCTCGGAGGTCCGGATACCAAACAATGGATGTGGTCGCTGAGTATTTCTATCTGGCTAACCTCTAAATCGTATTGCACCGCCCGCTCTGATTCCACCAATGCCCCCGCCTTTAGCGGGGTCGCGGGGGTGTCAAGAAAGCTTCAATTTTCTCATCAATTCTTGTAGGCAATGGAATATGTTTCTATCGATAATATATAGGCAGGGTTAAAAGCACTACCCAGGCAATGACAGTTGTAATAATGCCAATCACAAGCCCAATCCCAAACCAGCGAAAAAATGTTATCCTGATATTTTTCTCTTTTTCCAGTATCCCTAGGGCAACTATATTTGCAGTTGAGCCCACAAGGGTGATATTCCCACCGAAACACCCTCCGAATAGGAGTGCCCACCAAAAACTCTGATGGGCAATACCGAGCAGATTTAAACTTTGTATAACAGGGATAAAGGAGGCAACTAGCACTACATTATCCAGGATGCTTGAGCCAACGGCGCTAATCCAAAGTAATGCGCTTGTTATAACCAAAGGATTATGCCCTATAAGTCGGATAAGCTTATCTGCCAGCACATCGGTTGCGCCGGTGTATTTAAGAGTGCCTGCCTGGGCAAAGAGCAGTATAAAGAATAATAGTGTCCACCACTCCACATCCTTCTCAATGTATTCTCTCGCCTTCTTCCATTTCCAAGCCATTATACCTCCGCTGGAGATTAGTGGCATTGTAAGTAAAAAGGTGTTCGCATTCAAACCCCAAAGAAGCTCAAGGCGCCTATGTAACGCAATAAATAGAAGCGTTATGCTGAAAATAATAAGGCTTAACCTAAGGTTTTTCCCGGGGGGGACAGAAATAAGCCTTATCAAGGTTTTATCTTCGCTTGATTCTCTTATCTTCTCGTTAAAATCAGACAGGTATTTTCTATACCAAATTCTTGCTACTACGATAAAAAAAACAAGAGAGGCTAACATTACGGGAAATGCTCTGATAATAAAATCTTCGAAGCTCAATCCAGATTTTGCGGCTATAAGTATTCCTATGGGATTACCTAAGGCAGTACCACTTGAGCCGATATTTGTTGCTAAAACAGATATTATTAAAAAAGGTGTCGGATTAATTTCAAAATGGTCGCATATTTCAAATATGGCGGCCACGACAAAAATAATAGAGGTGACCTCGTCAACCATGCAGGCTAATAAAGCAGAGATTATAGAGATAAGAATCAGAAATTTATCGGCATTAAAATTTTTTATGTGCAATATCAGACTTACAAACCAAGCAAAGAAACCCATGTCTTTCAGGAAACCAACCAACACCATCATTCCGATAAGAAAAAGGATAACCTCCAAAGAGGAAAATCTTATAAAATTGTCTATGTCAATCGTTTGCGTGATTAAAAGAAAGGAGGTTCCCAGAAAGGCAAATGTGAGACGGAAACTCCAGAAGAATAAAGTGCCGAATATGGATGCGGAAAAAATGGCTATGGCGATTGCCTGATTAGGGGTCAGGCCGATTTTTCTGCCTAAAAAAAATAACCCCAGGGATAGAAAGATGATAAGGATTAGCCGTCTAAGCAATCTATGCGCCTCTTTAGCTTAACTATTTTAGAAAACCTGAGTTTTTAAAAACAGCATATAAATAGTGATTCTAAAATCAGCTCTTTACAAAAACCCTTGCTTTAACGCTGGGATGAGCAGAGTTGCCTCAATTATAAAGAATTTCTAAAATAACCGTATTTTACAGATACAGCGGAAGTACCGATAAGGCAATCCAGACAACTATTGTGCTAACCACCCCCACTGTCAAACCAACCCAGAACCATCTAAAGAAGGTTATCTTTATATTCTTTTCCTTCTCCAGTATGCCTAAGGCTACGATATTTGCGGTTGAGCCTACAAGGGTGATATTGCCCCCGAAACAACCGCCGAATAGCAATGCCCACCATAAGGGTTGCAAGTCTAAATTTAAACCTTGAAAACTTTGGATAACCGGAATAAAAGCTGCGACTAAAACCACGTTATCAAGAATACTTGAACCAATTGTAGATATCCAGAGGACTATACCTATAAGTACCGAGATGTTATTGCCTGCAATACTGGCTATTTTTTTTTGCCAGCACATCGGTTGCGCCTGTATATTTAAGAGTGCCTGCCTGGGCAAAAAGAAACATAAAGAATAAAAGGGTCCACCATTCCACATCCTTTTCAATGTATTCACGCGCCCTTTGCCATTTCCAGATCATAACGCACCCGCTTGAGATAAGCGGCATGGTAAGCAAAATCGTGTTAGGCTCTAAGTTCCATAAAATTTCAAGACGGTGGTGAAGGGATATAAAAACCAAGGTTATGCCAAAAATTATGAGACTTATCTTCAATTCTTTTCCCGGGGGCACTGAAATTAATCTAATCAGTATTTCGTTGGCTCCCAGTTTTTTAATATTTTCATTCATTTTTATTATTGATTTTTTGTACCAGAATATCGCTATCGCTATGGTTACAGCTAGACATATCATACTTAATGGAAATGCCTTAACAATGAAATCCTCAAAGGTAAGCCCCGCCTTTGAGGCAATCAAAATGCCTATAGGATTTCCTAAGACGGTTGCTGCGCTTCCGATATTCGTTGCAAGCACTGAAATTATTACATAAGGTACGGGTTCAACTTCAAAATAATCACAGATTTCAAATACCGCCGCTACCATAAAGATAATAGATACCACCTCTGAGGTCATAGTTGATAATAATGCTGATATCGCCGAAATAATTATAATAAATTTGGCGGCGGTCA
>VGKN01000207.1 GCA_016867055.1 Candidatus Omnitrophota bacterium | reverse complement strand
TTCAGATAGCGATCTTATAAACCTAAGGAAAGAACCGTTCTTTAAAGAACTTATTTTCAAGCTCAGGGGGCATCACAATTGATGTTATTATGCTAAAAATTTTGTTGACAAGTATGCATAATGATAATATAAATTATTTCTAATAATGTTAAAAAAAGTTACAATATTTTCTGTATTTATTGTTACCATCCAAATAAACACTGTTGTTTTTGCCTCTGAAGAACCCGATTGGCTCAAAAGAATCAGCCTTAACGCAGAAATAGAAACCGATAAACAACCCACCTTTTATCTTGAAACAGTTCAACCCCTTCGTCAAAGCCTTGATAAGATAAACACCTATTTTATTCAACCCAGGGTTTCTATGAGGGGAGGGGATTTTACCTATAATCTCGGTGCGGGCTATAGGAAGCTACAATCTGAAAATCTACTTTGGGGCATAAATATTTTTGGTGATTATGCTGATTTACATGAGCACGGCAGGGCAGGCGTTGGATTTGAAGCCTTGGGTCAGAAAATTGAAGCACGTCTCAATAGCTATTTCGGTATAACCTCAAAAAGGATAGTTGAAGAGCAGGGCGGAGTTGTTTCCATTTATGAACGGGTCGCTGATGGTTTAGACTTAGAGGCTGGAACCCCCATACCATATTTACCATGGCTAAAGATTTATGGTTCCGGTTTTTTCTATAATTTTCGTAAGGCAAATGATAAGTTTGGCTGGAAATCACGATTAGAAAGTCGCGTGACCGATTGGTGCATAATAGATTTATATGTTTGGGATGATAATAAGGGAGAAACTGAATTTGGAGGAAAGCTTGAAGCAAAAATTCCATTTGATAAATGGTCCGATATTAAAAACGCTTTTAAATTTGCTAAAACCCCATATGCCGAAAAAGACCTGACCGAATATACCCTAATCCCTGTGGAACGCAACTTTGATATTGTGGTGGAAAAATGGAGCGAGAGTGCAAACAGTAATATTACAGTTAGAATTGGCAGAGGAAATTAGAAGATTAAGATGTTAAAAAGGATAATCTTGATATTGATGGCAGGGTTTATAATAATAGAATTTACGAATTCAAAGGCTTGGGCTATTGTTAGGGGAACGCCCACTGTATACAGGGTGACTGTGAGAAAAATAGAAATCTCCAAAGATGGAGGCGTAACGTGGGTTACCCTTGGAAGTGGCGATATGACATTTAATATCGCCTCGGTGAATGCAGGAGCAGTGGTTGGAAACTACATATCTAATACTAATGTAGAAGCAGGCACGTATAATAAAATGAGAGCCACTGTTTCAAGAACCTTTACGGTAAGAGGTAATATATTGCAGGACGCAGGAGCGAACGCCGGCAACAGACTCTACACCAACCCCAACGGCGCCACGCTTGTAGCAGCAAACGAAGGAGAACAGTCAGTAACATGCCCAACCACAGATTTACCATCGGGCATTTCACTTTCTCCCTCAGGTGATTTTTACTGTACTCAGGATATAAATCTTACATTCAGCGCATCATCGCCTAACACTGTTACGATTAACTTTAATGTTGCCAATGTCCTAGAGCTGTATCCAGATGATAGTTTTTTCCCACAACCGCCAGGCGTAACAGTAACAAATTAATAAAAGACAATTTTTTACCCCCCCTCCTTTTTCCTTTTTGAAGGAAGGCTAATCTATGTTATACTAAAAACCAACGGTAACTTTTATCAATAATGATTAACCAAATCTTAAAAGGTTTAAATGCCCAGCAGAAAGAGGCAGTAAGACACGATAAAGGCCCCCTTCTTATAATAGCAGGTGCTGGAACTGGAAAGACCTCTGTTATCACAAGGCGAATAGCCCACCTTATAGAGACAAAAAAGGCACTTCCTGAAGAGATAGTCGCTTTAACCTTTACTGAGAAGGCAGCAGCAAATATGGAAGAGGGCGTTGATATCTTAGTTCCCTATGGTTACACAAATGTCTGGATAAGCACCTTTCATGCCTTTGGAGATAGAATCTTAAGAGAAAACGCTCTTATAATAGGGCTTGACCCAAATTTTAAGGTTCTTACCAGACCAGAACAGATAATATTCTTTAGAGAGCATCTTTTTGAATTCCCTTTAAATTATTTTAGGCCGCTGAGCGATCCAGCAAAATTTATTGAGGCACTTGTAGTTTTATTCAGCAGGGCAAAGGATGAGGATACAAGTCCAAAGGAATATCTTGACTATGCAAAGAACCTTGAAAATAAACTTAAAGAGAATCCTGACGATGAAGAATTAAAGGAACTCATTATCCAACAGCGAGAGATAGCAGATTCATATGCCAAATATCAGGAATTAACGAGCAAGAATAACAGGGTGGATTTTGGAGACCAGGTATATCTTTGTCTTAAACTTTTAAGAGAACATCCGCTTATCCTAAAGAATTACCAGAGACAGTTTAAATACATACTTGTGGATGAATTTCAGGATACTAATTATGCACAGTTTGAACTTGTGAAGTTGTTGGCAGGAAAAGACAAAAATCTTACCGTCGTCGGGGATGATGACCAGTGTCTTCCCCCATGCACATTGATAGAAACCCATTTAGGGCGGAAGAGGATTGAAAATATTACAGCAGGAGAAAGGGTAATTACAGGTGTTGGGAGGGGATATGTTTCTATTTCAAATGTAACAAAGGTGTTTAAGAGAAAAAAGATAGCAAGATTTCTTACATTTAAAACTGAAAAGGGTTATAAGATTACCGTTACCGATAATCACAAGATGTTTTGCTTTGTCCCACCCGTTCCTTATAAAAAGGATATTTATTATGTATATTTAATGTGCAGGATGAATTTGGGCTGGAGGATTGGTGTTACAAATGACCTGGCGGGCAGATTAAGACTGGAGAGGTCTGCTGACAAAATAATAGGTTTACGTGGTTTTTACTCAGAGAGAGAGGCGTATTATTATGAAGTCCTTTGGTCTTTGAGATACGGAATTCCAACAGCTTGTTTTAAAGAAAGAGAAGGCTTGCGATTGGCTGGAAAATGGCTGGATAGATTATACAGCGAAATAGATGTATATAAAAATGTAATGCGGTTAGCAAGGGATTTAAGAATTGACTTAAACTCTCACCATATTTGTTTAGACGGCGTAACCAGAGGTAGCAGTAAGAGAGTAAAGATACATTTAGAAATGTGTTATAGAAAATATAGGTCTAAGGCAGCAAAAAACAATGTTCTTCAGAAACCAGCGGTCTCCCATATAGTGCATTTACAGACCTCGCAGGAAAGCATTATTAAAAAATTAGAAAAGGCAGGTATTGTCTTACATCCTGCAAAAAAGGGTAAGCGATTCAGATTTGCAAATGCCGATATAAGAAAAGTAGGCGATTTGGCTTATAGACTCTGCGCAATAACCGATGGTATTCTTGAAAGCAAGTTCTCTGTGGGCACGATGAATATCCAATATAAGAGCGCTCTTATTATGAGCGCTTCCAATGTTTTAATAGGTCATTACCTTCCGGTAATGGAAGGCTCAAGAATTATTTATGACAGGGTTATCAATATATCTGAAAAAACAAAAGAGGAGGTAGTGTATGATTTGGAAATAGAGAGGACCCATAATTTTATTGCTAATAATATAGTGGTCCATAATTCTATTTATAAATTTCGTGGCGCTGCGATAAGCAATATCTTAAATTTTATGGACACCTATAAGGATGCCAAAAAAGTTGTGCTTACCAAAAACTACCGCTCTACCCAGATAATATTAGACCGAGCATATACCCTTATAAAGCACAATAACCCAGA
>VGKN01000206.1 GCA_016867055.1 Candidatus Omnitrophota bacterium | reverse complement strand
CGATAATTATTGATTTAATCAAAAAAAATATTGTAAACTGCATTGCCTTAAATGGGGCAGGGCTTATCCATGATTTTGAAATAGCCCTTATTGGTTCTACCTCTGAGGAGGTAGCGAGTTCCTTAGAGGATGGCAGTTTTGGTATGGCAGATGAAACAGGGCGCTTGCTTAACGCCGCCATAAAGGAGGGCGCAAAAAGGAATATTGGTTTAGGAAAGGCTATAGGAGATTTTATATCCAAAAAAAAGGATAAATTTCCATTTAAGGATTTAAGTATTATATATACCTGCTTTCTTAAGAACATACCCGTGACTGTTCATGTAGGTATAGGCACTGACATAATCCATCAGCACCCTACTTGCGATGGTTCATCCATAGGAAAGACAAGTTTGACCGATTTCCATATTTTAGCAAGGGTTGTTTCTAAGCTTGAGGGAGGCGTGGTGATAAACTTTGGCTCTAGTGTGGTATTACCTGAGGTTTTTTTAAAAGCGTTAAATATTGCAAGAAATCTTGGATTTAAGGTCAGGAATTTTACTGCTTGCGATTTTGATATGATAAGGCATTATAGACCAACCCAAAACGTGGTAATTAGACCTACAAGGCTTGGTGGTAAGGGATATATGATAACAGGTCATCATGAGATTATGCTTCCTCTCTTGGCCGCCTTTTTAATAGAGGAACTTAGCTAAATGGTAAATATGAAAAAAAGGCTTTTAAGGTATATACCCAAGTTTAAGAACTCCAGGATATTAATTGTGGGAGATATTATGCTGGATGAGTTTATATGGGGGGATGTTTCAAGGATTTCGCCTGAGGCGCCGGTGCCTGTGGTATGGGTTAAATCCGAGTCCTTTATGCCAGGCGGGGCAAGCAATGTTGCAAATAATCTGTATGCCTTGGGTGGAAGGGTTTATCTTTGTGGGGTTATTGGCCCTGATAGAAATGGAAGATTGCTGACTGATGAGTTGCGTAAAAAGAATATAGATATTGAAGGTGTGATAGTTGATAATTCCAAGACAACCACTATTAAGACAAGGGTCATAGCCCATAGTCAGCAGGTTGTGCGTATTGATAGGGAGGAGGTATCTCCTATAGAAAATAGTATTTTAAACCCGATTATCACGTATGTAAAAGAAAAAATCTTAGATGTGGATGCTATAATAATTGAAGATTACGGAAAGGGATTGATTGTACCTAAACTCTTGAGAGAACTGGTAAGCCTTGCTAAGAAACACAAAAAGATAATAGCGGTTGACCCTAAAGAAGAACACTTTGATTACTATAAGGGAGTTACGGTGGTTACACCAAATAATAATGAGGCATCAAAAGCCTCGGGCATCACTATAAAAGATGACTTGTCTCTAAGAAAGGTAGGGGAAAAACTTCTTGATATGTTTGAAAGCGATGCAGTTCTAATCACGCTCGGAGAAAATGGTATGTGCCTATTTCAGAAAAAGATAGGTCCCATGCATATCCCAACAGTTGCCCAAGAGGTTTATGATGTATGCGGTGCAGGAGATACAGTGATAAGTGCCCTGACCATTGCGCTTGCCAGCGGTGCTTCAATGGAGGAGGCTGCATACATCTCAAACTATGCTGCAGGTATTGTTGTGGGAAAGGTTGGGGTAGCAGTTGTTGGCTATAGTGAACTTATGAGAAGGATTAGTAAGTTTAATAGATTAAAATCCTAAAAAGGTTATCAGTGTTGTGAGAAACAGAGAAAAAAATCTTAAGGAAAATTGGGTATATAGGATTATAGTTATTCTGTCGCTGTGCGTATTGTTAATCTATATGTATGTAACAAGTGAGGACGCTTCTCTTACACGCGTAGGTGGCAAATTCGTATTTTATACCAAGACTATTTGGCAGGCAGGGATTTTAATTTTGATGAGTTTTATTCTTTTCTATTTACTTGAAAGTATATTAGAATATAAATCTCAAAATACCATTCTAAGCGAATACTTACGGAAAGCCCAAAACGAATTAGTCACAGAGAGAAAGGCGCTCAACGATTTAAAATCTATATCTGGAGATAGAATAATAGAACTCGGGTCTTTTATAGTAACCATTTCCGATTTGGCAAAGGAATTAAATTCTGTGTTGGAAACCAATCTACTGCTTAGAACAATATTAGCGAAGACTGCTGAGCTTTTGGGTTCTAATAAATGCGCTATGTTTAATGTTTCAGGTAATAAGAAAGAAATTATTTTAGTGGAGTCAATAGGATATGATAAAGAAAGATTATTGAATCTGCATTTAAGGGGCGATGAAACATTGGGGTTATTGGGTCTATCTCTAAGGGAGGGAAAGTTTTATTCTCGCTATGCTGTGTCAGATGACTACGATAGAAAATATATTTTAGAAAGTGATACGCTGCATTTTGAGTACTGCCAGCCAATAGCATATGGAGAAAAGGTTCTGGCTGTTATATGCGTTGGTGATACAAGGGAAGGACTTTCAGATAAAAATGTTATAAGGATTCTTTCTGCAATGGCAAATCTTGGAGCAGTTGCCTTGACGAATACCATATTGGTAGAGAAGATAAAGGACCAATCAATAAAGGATGGCCTTACGGGATTATACAATCATCAGTATTTTCAGGAAAGACTGGATGGGTTATTAATCAGCGCCATTGCCAGTAATAAGCCACTCGGTTTGATAATGATGGATCTGGACCATTTTAAAAGGTTGAATGATAACTGTGGTCATCAGATGGGTGATGCAGGATTGAAAAACCTTGCCAATTTACTTTTAGCTAAGGCAAAAGGGGACGACATAATAGCCCGATATGGTGGGGAAGAGTTTGTTTACGCCTCTCCGGGAATGAATTTGTCCGAAACCGCAGAATTGGCTGAGGAAATTCGTAGCGATTTTAAAAATACTGTGATTGAACTTGAGGGCGTAAAAACCAAATGCACGCTGAGTGCAGGGGTTGCTGCATTTACACCGGACAAAACAAGGGATATGAAAAAAAACGTGCTTATCAGAATGGCAGATATAGCCTTATATGAAGCTAAAGAAAAGGGAAGGGATAGAGTAGTTGTTAACATGGGAGACAAAAATGGAGATGATAGATTTATTACAGATGGTAAATGAGATAGGTGCTTCTGACCTCATTTTTGTGGCAGGCTCTCCTCCTATCTTAAGGGTTGATGGTTCTATTAAACCAACGGACTTAGAATCCTTAACCCCAAGGGAGGCAGAGAGACTTATATTCTCAATGTTATCTCAAGAGCAGATTGAGTTATATCACTCTAATAAAGAACTTGATTTTTCTTATGGCATTGAGGGATTAGCTCGTTTTAGGGTAAATATCCATCAGCAAAGGGGAAGTATTGCTGCGGCTATGAGGCGGATTCCTTTCAGGATCCCCAGCTTTAAGGAATTAGGTCTTCCCGAACAAGCCATAACTGAGTTATGTAACGCTAGAAGTGGTTTAATGTTAGTAACAGGACAGACCGGAAGCGGTAAGAGTACTACCCTGGCTTCAATGATAGATTATATCAATAGAAACAAATCCTGTCATATAATTACCATAGAAGACCCTATTGAATTTTTACACAAGCACGACAAATCAATAGTTGAACAGAGAGAGATATATAGAGATTCTTTGTCATTTGGTGCTGCATTAAAATATATCCTAAGACAAAACGCTGATATAATTCTTGTTGGAGAGATGCGCGACTTAGAAACAATATCTACAGCCCTGACCGCATCTGAGACGGGGCAATTGGTTTTGACCTCTTTACATACAATAGATGCAAGCGAGACTATAAATAGGATTATAGAT
>VGKN01000205.1 GCA_016867055.1 Candidatus Omnitrophota bacterium | reverse complement strand
AGTAGCAAGAAAAAACTCTCTACTTGTTAGCCATTACTATTTTCTATTATGAAAGTCATAAAATTTTCTAGTCAAGCATTTACAAAATTATGTAACAGAGCATTCTCTGGAAAGAGAAGACTTGAGGAGATTGTAAAGAAGATCGTAGAGGATGTCAGGTTGTATGGAGATGAGGCCCTTGTAAAATATACCCGACGCTTTGACAAGGTAAAGCTTCTTCCAAAATATTTTAAGGTTACGGAGGCGGAGACAAATGGTGCATTCCAGAATATTGACGCTGAGTTTATATCTACGCTGAAGATGGTCATAAGCAACATTGAAAAATTCTATAGTAGGCAGTTAAAAAAATCCTGGCGAATGAAAGATGAGGATGGCGCTATACTGGGTGAAATATATCGGCCAATTGAGAGGGTGGGAGTGTATATTCCCTCGGGTACAGTACCACTTGTGTCCAGTGTATATATGAGCGTGCTTCCAGCAAGGATAGCAGGTGTTAAAAAGATAATACTGGTAAGCCCACCAAATGAACAGGGAGGTATAAATCCCTATATATTAGTTGTGGCAAACCTTTTGAAGGTGAACGAGATATACAAGATAGGTGGAGCCCAGGCAATAGCCGCATTGGCGTTTGGCACAAAGACAATTCCAAGGGTGGATAAGATTGTGGGTCCCGGTAATAGATATGTTACGGAGGCAAAAAGGCAAGTATTCGGTTATGTTGATATAGATATGACTGCAGGTCCAAGCGAGATAGTAATAATCGCAAATCAGAATTCCAACAGCGAATTCGTAATAGCCGATTTAAAAGCTCAGGCAGAACACGATAAAGGTTTGCCTATACTCATAACCACCTCAAAATCTCTTATAAAAATCATAAGAAGGGAGATAGAATCCGGTTTTATAGTATATGTTAAAAATCTGGATGAGGCGGTTGAGGCGGCGAATAGATTAGCACCTGAACATTTAGAGATAATGGTAAAAAATCCTAAAAAGATACTTAAAAAGATAAGCGATGCGGGCGCGGTATTTTTAGGTCCATATAGTCCTGTCAGTGTGGGGGATTACATTGCAGGGCCAAGCCACGTGCTTCCCACGAGCGGAACCGCAAGGTTCTTCTCTGGATTATGTGTTAACGATTTTATAAAATCAACACATTTTATATCTTATTCAAGAAAGAACCTTGAGAAGGTAAAAGGCGCAATTGAAAAACTAACTTCTTTAGAAGGGCTTCCCAAGCATGCGGAGTCAGTTAGGGTAAGGTTTAAATAAAAAAGGAACTAAATATGAAAAATAACAAGCGTATTGCTAAGTATTTGTATAAAACAAAGGAAACCGAGGTTTCCTGTAAATTAAATATTGACGGAAAAGGAAAATCTAACATAAAAACAGGTATCGGATTTTTAGACCATATGCTTGAACTTTTTGCATACCATGGTTTATTTGATTTGGATATAAATATTAAAAAGCAGGATTTGGATGTGGATATACATCATACAAATGAGGACGCGGGAATATGTTTAGGAGAGGTTTTTAAAAAGGCCCTGGGTGATAAAAAAGGAATCAGGCGTTATGCAACAGCTTTTGTGCCAATGGAGGAGGTTGTTGCGAGGGTAATAGTAGATATAAGTGGCCGGCCTTTTGTTAATATAAAGTTTCCAAGATCTGTTTATCGGTTAATTGGAGAGGATAATTATACTATTGAATACTGCAGGCAGTTTCTTGAGTCATTTTCAAGACATTTCAGTATAGCGGTATATGTTAAGTTGGAATCTTCTCATGGAACATTTGATCTGCATCATACAGTTGAAGCTATATTCAAGGCGCTCGGCAGGGCGCTGGATGAGGCAACCTCTATAGATAAAAGGAGAAAGGAAGCCCCTTCTACTAAAGGAAAATTATGATTGCCATAATAGACTATGGTATGGGCAATCTCAGAAGCGTATTAAAAGCCTTTGAAGAAGTCAACTCAAAGGCTTTTATAACTTCAAGCCCAGTAAGATTATTAAAGGCGGATAAGGTTGTTCTACCCGGTGTAGGTGCTTTCGGAGACGCTATAAGAGAAATAAAAAAAAGAAATCTTTATAATAGCCTTAATGAATTTATTGAAAAAAAGAGGCTATTCTTCGGTATATGCCTTGGTATGCAGTTATTGTTTAAAAAAAGCGAAGAATCATCAACCGAGGAGGGCCTTTCTGTTTTAGAGGGAGAGGTTATCGGTTTTTCACCTACAAGAAAGCTTAAAGTCCCTCAAATTGGCTGGAATCAGGTTGAGCTAATAGGAAAGCACCCTTTATTTAAAGGTATAGAAGATAGAAGCTATTTTTACTTTGCACATTCATACTATGTAAAACCTAAGCAAAGGAGTATTATAAAGGGTGTAACTGACTATGGAGTTAGATTTAGCTCCTTTCTTGCAAAGGAAAATATATTTGCAGTCCAATTCCACCCTGAAAAAAGCCAGAAGACAGGATTAAAAATATTAAAGAATTTTGATAAACTCTAAAATGCGTGTCAATGTGTCAAGGTATCAAAGTGTCAAAGTGAATATCTCTGATACTTTGATACGCTGATACTTTGATACTCTTTGATTTTTATATGCTTATAATTCCCGCGATAGACATAATAGAAGGCAGGGCTGTTCGGCTGACACAGGGTGATTTTAAAAGGGTTAAGGTATATCCCAATAGTCCTCTTCAGTATGCATTGAGATGGCAGAAGCAGGGCGCAAGACTCCTGCATATAGTTGATTTAGACGGCGCAAAGACAGGAAGGCCAAAGAATTTTGAGGTAATAAAAGAGATAATAAGTAAAATTGATGTTCCTGTAGAGGTAGGAGGCGGAATGAGAACCGAGTCTATTATCTCCAGATATCTTAAAGTAGGCGCAGAATTTGTTGTTGTCGGCACAAGGGTATTGATTGATAAGGGTTTTCTTGAGAGGGTTATTTCTAAATATAAGGACAGGATTATTGTCAGCGCAGATTCCAAGAATAATCTTATAAAAATAAGCGGCTGGAAGAAGAAGACTGATATAAATGCTATTAATTTTATCAGGGAATTGGAACAGCTTAAGGTAAAGAGAATTATCTTTACAGATATTTCAAGAGACGGGATGCTTAAGGGCATAAATGTAGAAGCCATAAAAAATATATTTCTAAATACGAAAGATATTAAAATGGTTGCTTCAGGCGGAATCTCAAGCTATGCCGATATCTTGAAATTAAGGTCGCTGAAAGAAGAGAGGTTGTTTGGTGCAATAGTTGGAAAGGCACTTTACGAAAATAAAGTCTCATTAAAAAAGGCTCAGAACCTATGCTTGCAAAAAGAATAATTCCCTGCCTTGATATAAAAGAGGGTAGGGTAGTAAAAGGTATTAGGTTTTTAAATCTTAGAGACGCAGGAGACCCTGTTTCTAATGCCTCCTTTTATGACGGAGAAGGGGCGGACGAACTTGTCTTCCTAGATATAAGCGCAAGTTTTGAGAGAAGAAAGATTCTTTTAGATGTTGTCAAGAAGGTTGCCGAGGCAATATTTATACCTTTTACTGTGGGAGGAGGAATAAGGGATATAGACGATATAAGGATGCTCTTAAATTCTGGATGCGACAAGGTCTCTATAAATACAGCAGCCATAAAAACGCCTTCGCTTATAGATAAATCCTCAAGGCGTTTCGGCAGTCAATGTATAGTAGTGGCAATAGATGCAAAACTTTCACAAATTAACAGATGGAAGGTATTCATAAATGGCGGAAAGACAGCCACAGACATTGACGCGGTAAAATGGGCTAAAGAAGCCGCTAAAAGGGGAGCAGGCGAAA
>VGKN01000204.1 GCA_016867055.1 Candidatus Omnitrophota bacterium | reverse complement strand
CTATTCTTTCTTTCATTTTCTCTATCTGTGACAGGGTATTTTCTCTATCAAAAACCTCATCTACTACATTAAGGATAAGTTCGGTTTTATAAATCTCATCTATTCTATTTTTTATATTTTCACATCTTAGATTTATCTGGGCAAGTTCCAGTTCAATACTTTGAACCCTCTTGCTGGAGATATCTAACTCCCCCTCTTTGAGGGATAAAGTATCCTTCAGTTCCTGTAATTTAGAAAATATCTGGTCTCTTAATGAAAGTTTCGTTTTTAAATCCTCGCTTAATTTTGCAAGGCTCTCCGAGAGTTTATCGTTAGAAACCGAGAGCTCTTCTATCTCCCTTTGCAGCAATACCGCTTTACTTTTATAATCGGATATAGTTTGAATCTTTAACTGATTAGATGCTGTCTCTTCTGACAGATCTAATTTTAATCTGGCGAGATTTTCTTTTAAACCTTGCTCTCTATCGGATATGTTTACAAGAAGCACTCTATCTTGCGTTAACTTAAGAAGGATATTCTCTTTTTCCTTTAAATTCCTCTCTGTGCGTAATCGAAGGCTCTGGAGGGTATCCTCCAAATTTTTTTGCTCGTTTTCGGTTTTAGCTAGTGATTCATTTATAGACTTTTCTCTTTCTCTCAGCGTTTCTTCCTCTTGAATAATCTCCTCTATTTCTAAGTCTACAAGGGCAAGTTCCTCTTTAAATCTTTCTGAGTTATTGGACAAATTTTCATATTCCCTTTCCCCGTTTGAAAGTTTTTCAGATTCAATCTTTAAGCTCTGCTCGCAAAGGCTTAATTCAGAAAGAATATTCTTCCGCTCTTCCTTAATCGCTATCTTCTTGTTTTCTGTTATAAGGCTCTCCCGCTTTAACTCAGAGATTAATTCCTTTAACTCTTTTATCTTTGACTCGCGCGCCAGAATACTTGTATCCTCTGTAAGGGCTGAATAACCTGCGGATATCAAACCAAATTCTACCATTTCCTTTTGTTCAGTTATGAATCTTATGTTTTTATCCTTTGACAAATTAAGAGCAGTATCTACATCCTTTATGAGATAACAATCCCCTACCAGATACTCTATCAGATTCCTCAATCTTACATCATACCTGATGAACTCCGATACCACCTTTAGTTGGCTTTCTTTTTTTGGAAATTCGGATGGAGGGTCATTAAAAAACTTGAGTATAAAAAACCTTGCAAAAACTACACTTTCTTCTTTTAAAAATTGAATAAGCCTTTTGGCATCATCCTGCGTTTCCACTACAATACCCTCAAGATTGCTGCCCAAGGCAATCTCTACCATGAGTTCAAAATTTCTCTGAGGTTCTATAAGTTCGGAAAGAACGCCAATAACTCCGCTTGAGCTTATCTTGCCGTTTTGCAAAGCGTCTAATAAAACCTTGGTGCCTCTTGAAAAACCCTCGTACTTTCTTTTAAGGTCTAATAAAAACTCTATCTTTGATTCATAACCTGCCAATTTTGTATTATTTTTATTTATGATATCCTCTAAATTCTCCTGTTCTTTTTCTAAGTCGTTGACCCTGTTTTTCATAGAATTAAATGTGCCTGTTATGGAATTAACCTCCTCCTTCAGAGAATTTAACCTGGATAAACTGTCATTTATCTGAGATTTTAAAGAACTATATTCTCTTAATACATTTTCTTTTTCTATATTTAAACGTCTGTGGCGGGAAAGGGTATTCTGAATATTTGTGGTTAATTTTACAAGTTCATTTTTTAGATTCGTATGGGATTGCGCAAGTTCAAAAAGTCTGGTTCTATCTTCATCTATCACACCTGTATCCTCTTTTATCTGTTTTTCAATTTCAATAAGTTTATTTTCATTTTCCAAAATTTCCCTTTGCTTAGACTCTCTCTCGTTAGTAACCCTTCCCAAATCCTGCAGATAGTTTTTTGTTTCTCCCTCCAAATGACTTATCTTATCCCTTATGGATTTAAGTTCGTCTTCTATCGTAGAGATATTCTCATTATATTCTGCTATCCTTTCTTTATTATTGGAGATTTTGTTTAGGTTCAGTATCTTTTGGTTCTGCATATTGAGATTTTCCTTATCAAAATTATCAAGCTCGCTTTCAAGCTTAGACAACTCTATATTCAAAAGTTCTATATTATTTTTTAATTCATTGCATAAGACTTCTATATTAGATTTTGCTTCTTTTAGGGGTTTTAACTCATTTTCAAACTCTGACCTTTGAGATGAAAACCTCATATAATCATTAGAGGCGAGTTTAACCTCAAGGGACTTTAATTCTTCAAACCTTGCCTTGTATATTTCTGCCTTTCTTGCCTGCCGTTCTATGGAGTTTAATTGGCGATTTATCTCTGTTATTATATCATTTACCCTGAGAAGATTCTGCTCGGTCTGTTCTAATTTTCTTAATGCCTCTTTTTTCTTTGACTTATACTTTGTTATGCCAGAGGCTTCTTCAAACACAAAGCGCCTCTCTTCAGGTTTTGAGCTTAGTATAAGGTCTATCTTGCCCTGCTCAATAAGGGAATATGCCTCTGTACCTATGCCTGTACCCATCAGAAGCTCGGTTACGTCCTTAAGTCTAACCGGAGTCTTGTTTATCAGGTATTCGGATTCGCCCGAACGGAAGAGTCTCCTTGTGATCACCACTTCATCAAAATCAATAGGAAGGATTCTTTCTTCATTAGATAAAATAAAAGAAACCTCGGTAAAATTCAGAGGCTCTTTGGTAGCAGTGCCATTAAATATAATGTCCTCCATATTTGAACTTCTTAGAGCCTTAGCAGACTGCTCACCTAAAACCCATCTTATAGCATCAGCAATATTACTTTTTCCACAGCCGTTTGGACCAACGATTGCGGTTACGCCTGGCTCAAAGACAAGTTCGGTCTTTTCGGCAAAACTCTTGAATCCAAAAAGTTCTAATTTTTTAAAGTACATATTTATATTAGTATATCATACTATTGTTTTAATATATCAAAAAGAATCAGAAATCAAATGTGTCAATGTATCAGTGTGTCAAAGTTCTCTATAAATCAATTTTTTAAAGTTTTGAAACCTTGATACCTTATATCTATTTTACTTTTTTAGCACTTCCTTGAATTTCGCTGTCAGGGTAGGAACTATCTCAAATAAATCTCCAACTATTCCATATGTTGCCACCTTAAATATTGGCGCATAGGGATCCTTATTTATGGCAACTATAACCTCAGAGGATTGCATACCAGCGAGATGTTGAATCTGACCTGATATACCACAGGCAATATATAATTTTGGACATACTGTTTTTCCGGTCTGTCCTACTTGATGGGAATAGGCTATCCAACCACTATCCACAGCAGAGCGCGATGCACCAACCGCACCCCCAAGAACCATAGCCAATTCTTCTATCAATTTAAAATTTTCTGCCTTCTGTAAACCTCTGCCACCAGATATTATTATATCTGCTTCAGCAAGATTTACTGTTTGCGTAAGTTCCTCTACCACATCTACAAGTTTTGTCCTTGAATAGTGTTCTGTATCTGGATATTCTTTTATTATAACCTCTTCCTTTCTACTATTCTGAGGTATTGCCTCCTTCATTACCTTATGTCTTACAGTTGCCATCTGTGGGCGGAAATTAGGACATATGATAGTTGCCATAATATTCCCACCAAAGGCAGGCCTTGTCTGAAGGAGAAGTCTATTTTCCAAATCAATATCAAGACTCGTGCAGTCAGCGGTTAGGCCTGTATTAAGCTTAACCGCAACGCGCGGGATGAGCGACCTTCCTATAGAGGTAGCACCGCAGAGTAAAATCTCAGGTTTATACTCTCTTATAAGATCAA
>VGKN01000203.1 GCA_016867055.1 Candidatus Omnitrophota bacterium | reverse complement strand
TTTAGCATTTCTTAATGCTTGTGCAATTTGAAAAACAGCAACAATATTTTCTCCCTCAATAATTGTTCCGTCTTCTCTGCGAATTGGCCTTGTGGTTAAATAGTCATCCTCTCTTAATGCCCACCATATTAATTCCCCTTCCTTTAGACCCAATATTTTAGAGACATTCTCATTAACAAAAGTCCTTAATTGAATTCTTGGCTGGTTAGAAACTACTCTAAATCTTTCGGCTAAGGTTGGCGCAGTTACTTCTTGCACGGCAGTTTCGGGTTGTAAAATTGACTCTGACCCTATTTTCCCAATTTTCTCTTTTTTAAGTGTAGAAATCCAAATTTTTATACCCTCCAAAACTTTTCGTTTTATTTCATCTAAATTACCTAAACTAATATTCTCGCTATTTATGATCCCGCTTATAAGTTCCCACATTTGCTGTTCTAATTTAACATGCAATGCAACAAGATTTCCTTTAATCATTGACTCTATTTTCTCATCTGGATACTCTTCCGCAGTCAATAATTCATCTTCTCTCTGGTAATCATAGAATGACTTATGGGGGTATAAATATCTAAAAACTAAAATTGGATTCAAAAAACATTCTATTTCTGCAGGATCATCTATAAAATCGAGCTCGTTCTGGAAATGTTTTTCACGTTTTCTTATAAGATGTGTTGCTTCATGTAAAATTAAAAGAAGTCGAGTTATAGGTGTGCCTTTACGAATAATGATTAAGGGTAACCGTAACCTTTCGATAATACCCAGTGCATTTTTAATAGCCGTTAAAAGTTCTTTATCTTCTTCTCCTAAAACTATCCCATTTATCTCTTTAAATTTTAAAAACATGTCTTTCGTTAAACGAGAGACTTCTGAATCTTCGTCCAATTTTTCCAGGGAATAACCATCTAATTCTATAAATTGCACTGAGTATATTGATGAAATATTGCTTATATGAAGTAATAGCATTAAAAATTTATCGGATAAGTTATTTTCACTAAAAATATCTTTTAACTTCCCAATTCGTAATAATCGTCTACTTACAACTGATTGTAAAAGTTTTAACTGATCTATAATCATTTTATGATAACCTTGCTTAAGCTGGATACTTAGCCACTGATTCATCTTTTCTATTTCGTTATAACTTTTTACCTTAAGTAAATATTCCAATAATACAACTACTCTATCAGCAAAAAGTATCATAGCATCTTTTATCTCCCTACCCTTTGTCTCTTCAAGTTCTTTAACAGCCTGCTTCATAACCTCTTCTAAATCTTTCAGAAGTGCATTAAGTTCAGAAGTATCAAGTTTAACGACCCCGGCTGGCGCGGCGGTGGCTTGCGGCGCGGCGGGGGAGCTTTGTCCAACACCTTGTGCTATAGGAGTCTCGAGTGCGCCATTTAGAGCATTCTGAAACCATGTAATCATATCTTCATTTCCAAGCACAATCCGCTCCAACGTATTATCAGGCTTAATGGCGTAGACCCGCCCTCCTGCATTGAGAAAAGACTGACATAATGCTCGTAATACAACGGCACTCTTTTGGGCTATACACCATGCATTATATCCCGTTTGACTGAGAAACCTAGGATCTGCAATAGTAAGGTATTGCTGGTCTTTGGTACCCCATACAATTATCATAATGCTCTCAAACCACCAAGCCATTCGAACATCAGGTGCACTCGGCAAAGGTGCAAGTTTACCCGACTTATAAGGGTGGTGATGAACAATAACATTAAAGGGAGTTCTTGTGAACTCATCTGGCAACCAGAAGTCACTCGATTGTGACTGTCCAACCGGACTAATCCAACCTGTAGATGTGTCTGCAACGAAGTAGCGTTCCGCCGTATCCTCAATACCCATAGCAAGTTGAGAAATTGTTTCTTTAAATAGGGGCGTATCAAAAAGTCGTTCGATTTGGTCAAACGATGGCATCTTTTCCATCTTAGGCCTGGATAACATTGTATGGTTTAAATGTAACCACTTTTCTCTTGTATTCCAATACTGCTCTTTCTCCTCAACATCTGCAGCAACTAACCCGGCATTATCTAATTCCGCAAGTGCAACTTCAACCTGCTCCCGCTCCATCTCAAGTTGTTTTATCATTCCATCCAATGATAAAGAACCAACAAGTTGTTTCAAAAACTCATATACTTTTACGGCGTCGCTACCCAGTCTTGTTAAGACTGAATCTGTAACCTCTGGAACGATAGTTTCTTGCGGCGCGGCGGGGGTTATCGGCAGTGCAAGGGCAAATCTAAGTGCTGGTAAAAACTCTGTAGAGGTATTCTCTGTAACCTTCTTAATATGTTCTGATTGTAAAACCTCTAACCCAAGACTATACCAATCTAACGCTTTTAGAAAGCTATTTTTAACGATATCCGATGAAACCTTTTTTTCCTCTATCGCTTCCCTAAAAACCACATCAAGTTTTCGTAATAACTTCTTTGCATCTTCAATTATTCTCATCTCGTACTCACGCCCATACAATGAGTCATATTCAAGAATATTCTCATCTCCTTCAAACCACAATAAACCCAAAAGCCACCCAATAGCCTCTGTCAATTCGAATAACTGTGGTGCTATACCCAAGGGGGGCGTAAGTGCGAATTTAACCTTTTTCAAGATGTCGCTAGGTATGACTTTGGGGTGCATTTTGGCCTCGGATTCTGCTATAGCTAATAAATCTTGTGCAGAAAGTTGTAGATGAAACTTACTTATAAGATACTCGGCCACTATTTGATAAATTTGTTCTTCATCAAGATCAAATCTGTCGGCATAGCGTACAAAGGGGGTCGTTGCCTTATCTTCTATTTTATCTCGATAAGCATGATACCAAATCAGGTTTAGGTCTTTCTTTACGGATTTTCTTGCTGCCCCTTGCATAGGCAATCCCATTTCAGCCTCAGCTTGACGGGTTATTAAATAAGCATGCTCTGTAGCAGATTTTTCTCGTTCATCCATAAAATAAGTAGCTTTTTGCTCATCATATTTCTTATATGCTTCATACTCTCTGAGTAGTGCTAATCTCATCTCCTCGTCTCCCAGAAATCTACTTAGCAACGCGAGCCTTTTATATGCTTTAGCATTAGAAGTTCTAAATAATCCTACTGCGCTGCTAAATAAAGATTTGTATTCAAGAACAAGATTTGACAAAAGTAAGTTCCATGACATATTATTTAAGATATTCGATAAGTCCGCTGGTTCAGCAGTACCTCCTGCATAAAGATAAAAATAGTTATCGTGGGGTTGATAAAGACCTGCATCAAAATCGGGAGTAGAAATGGGCATATTGCTGGATCTTATTAAATCCTTTGCACTCAATGTATCTCGTAGATCTATATCCCATATTTTATTCTTTCCTACTACTTTAATACCCTCAATTTCCCTATTACTAAGTCCATACTTTATTAAGGCTTTTTGTAAATAATATGAAAAAGAGGTAATAAATTGATTTATTAATTCAACAGGGAATTCGTCTATATAAATACGGCTCTCTACATCGCTGATATTATGCCACATCAAATTACCTCTTGCGTCAGTAGCATAGGATGTACTTCCTCCAATGCTAAGTATCAGGCGGGTTCCTTTTGAAATCTTTTTGTCTGTGCAAAAATCTGTCCAAGCAGTGTTGACCACATCTATAAAATTTACACCCTTCACCCCAAATATTTCTTCAGGAAATGTATATACTTCTTTTCCTAGTTCGTTAGTATGTACAATTGTAGGCAAACCTTTCTTTATCTCTTCGGCTATAACCTTAGCTGGCGCGGCGGGGGTTTCCTGCTCGGTGGCGAATTCGGGTGACAAATACCATATTCCATCCTTATAAGTAAGAT
>VGKN01000202.1 GCA_016867055.1 Candidatus Omnitrophota bacterium | reverse complement strand
CTTTACAAAAAGTGGATATAGATTCTATTTCATCAGGATAAAGATACATATGCGAGCTAAAAACATCGGCCAAGTCAAATAGAAACTCAACTGAATCCTTGAACCAGCTTTTTGATTCTATATCATCGGAACCGATAATTTCAATTGGTATTTTTTTTTCCTTTAACCCCTCTTTCACTAATTTATGAATCTGTATATAATTTTTAAAAGGTATCTTTTTTAGCCATCCATAGGTTAACTCTGGTTCATTGGTTAAGGTCCAAAAATGAATACAACTATAGCCTTTCCTCTTGACCAAACATTCTAAAAGTTTTAAAACTGCACCGCTACTTTTTTTAACATCATACCAGGGTGAATCTCTAAGCCAGTCAACCGTAACAATAATAACCCTTGTTCCCATCCCTTGATAAATGTCAAGCGTCTTACAAAGACTTTGCATCCCATCGCTATCAAAGGTAAAGGTCTTATAATCTGCGGCTGGGTTCCATATCTCCCAAGGGACAAATATCCGGGTTAATGGTAATTCTATTTCTCTAATTCGCCCGAAGTTTAGTTTTATATCATTCTCATTTATGCCCTGTTTTAAATTTTCCTTTGTCCACAACCAGGGAAGGGTTTCTGCGCCAAAACCATAAAAATTACTATTTATAATTTTATTTTGGTCTAATTCTATAATTATAGACTTATCTAATCTAAAAGAATACCCTAACCCTGCGAAGATAAAAAAGAAAGAAGTGGTTATCAAAATAAATATATGGAACTTCTTCAGCTTCACCATAAAATTAGACTATGATTATTTGTTAAAATAAATGGGGGTTAAAAATGGACAAACTTTTAACTCCTGACTTAAAACCTTTGGAATAGCAAAACTTTATTAGTAAATTATAAAATTTTAGACTTAAATTTAAACGAAATAAATCGCTTTTCCTTATTGGGGCATTAAGTTTATCTATGCAGATTACCGAAGGGAATAATAAATATTTTAACTCTGGATGTTTTAAGTAAAGCAAATTTGCAAACTTACCCACTTTATACTGTCTTTTTAGAAAAGAGAAAATAGACGTGGGGTGTAGATGATATGCAATGGCATTTTTATTTAACATAATTCTCAATCCCTTTTGTTTAAGCCGATAGCCCAATTCTGTATCATACCAATATTCAGGAAAATCCTCATCAAAGATTTCATTCTTTAACAAAAATCTCTTTGGGATTGAAACATTGGATGAATAAAAATAATTGAACGGTAAATCAGTTTCATCCTTAATCAAACTATACCCAAATTGGGGTCCATATTCATTAATAAATCTCATAAAATTTGTAACCCTGAGAGAATTATGCCATGTGGTATAACCCAATACTGCTATGTTTCCATTGGAATTAAAATTCTTATGAAACTTTATATGTTCTTCAAGTAGATTTTCTGTTGCAATAATATCATCGTCGGTATTTAGAATTAAATTATATCTAGCATTTAAAATACCAAGGTTTCTTGCCTTACTGGCAGAGGGTTGTTCTATTTTAAAGTATCTGACGTCTAAAAGACTTTTATTTTTAAAAACTTCTATTTCCTTTTCAGTACAATCCGCAGAGCCATTATTAACTATTATTACCTCGTAATCCTCTTTGGAAATTGTTTGATTCTCAAAAGACTTAAGTGCTGATACAAGTATGCTGCATCTATTATGTGTGGGAATAACAACGCTAATTTTATACACTTTTTAAATAGAATTGGATATTTCTATTGGCAAGACAAAGGGGGGTGAACTAAGATCTTCAAACCAGAACTTGTTTTCATTTACTATATCAAATTTGAGTTTGTATCTACCAAGCTCAAGCGGAGAAATATAAATATTCATTTCACAAATAAATTCATCCTTTGGTTTTACAGAAAATGGAAGTTCTGTTCTATATTCTGATTTTACCTTTCCTCCCTCATTAATAAGACGGCATCCTAATTTAAAGCCATCTCCCTCCTTCTCTCTCTTATCCCAAGGCAAATCACCTATATTTTTTACCCTTAGTTTAAATATATAATTAGAATTAGAATTTAAACTTATTCTATCATAATCTATAATGCGAATATCCGCGCTATAACAAGCATCCAAAATATCTAATTTTGCTATAGCTGGTTTAAAACCAATATCTTCAAGCCAGAACTTATTTTCATTTACTATATCAAATTTAAACTCATACTTACCCGGCTTTAAATTCTTTGAATCAATCAAAAAATCACTTTCAAATTCTGAGATATTATCTACAACCTCTGGAAGTCTCTTCCGGAATTCCCCTACTTCAACCCTATTATCAGTTTCACTCAAGCTAAATACCCTGCATCCTAGAGAGAGGTTCTCCTTGTCTTTTAAATTTTTTAAATAACTATTTTCTATTCGCAATTTAAAATTAAATGGGATACCAGGGATGCATCTATCTGGCAAACCAACCACTTTTAATTTAGTATTAGCTTCGTCGTTATAGATTAAGGTTGTGATATCTAAATGAGCTGGAGAGTTAATCCTGGCTCTTAAAAATTCCGATTCCTCGGCAGTGTAACCTTCATTACCCTCGTTATCTATGCCGCACCAATGTAAGATGCTAAGATGAATCCCTTTTTTATCAAAAATTCCTTTATAATAATCTATCAAATGAATTTGTTTGGGGTGCGCTACAAAATTCACATTTTTTAAAAAGCCATTTTCTTTTAAATATACGGCCTTACTGAAAAAAGTATCAAAATTAGTCTTATTCGCCAAAGGATGAAGGCTCAAAAAAATAGTTACGCCAGTATGAGTACTTAAATTATAGGGCTTAAGGTCATTTTCTTTGATAAGATTTATAATATCAAAACTGCTATTTGTAGTAATTTTTATGCTGGTTTTTTTCACAATTGATTTTAAAACCGGGAGCAATGCCTTTGATAAAAATGGCTCTCCTCCAGAAATATCTATATCTATGTATTCAAACTTGGTCAAAATCCTTTCTTTAAAAATATATATCCAATCCTCAACGCTCAATTCTGGATATGAGGAGTTAAAACTATTATAAACGGGCTCACAACCAATGGCACAGCCACAATACAGACAGTCATAATTACATAATAGAGTTGGCATCCATACGATATGGGCAATATTACTTTTAAACTGATAAGAAAATTCTTGCTTTTCTAATTTATCTGCGAAAAAATCAATCGGGCTATAGTTTGTTATATTCGCAATAATTTTTTTAATAACATTTCCGTTATCATCGAGGAGCCATTTATGTGCAAAGTCTATATCACATACAGCAAAACATTTTGGCAGTTCGCAAACCTCAAGCCTCTCACTAACCTTAAGACCATCCTTTAAAATATTCCCAAAGGGAGCGTTTTTCATATTATAGTTAGCCATACAGCGGTATATATCGCCATTTGGGTACAAAAGGAAATAATTTATCCCTGCTGAACAATAGAGTGGCAAACTGCTCTCCTTTTAGGTCAAAACTTCCTTGTATGCATTTAAAACTAATTCTCCAATTCTATCAGAGTTATAAAAGTTTATAACCTTATTCTTACCATTGGTAGCCATTATTTTAGACAACGATGGGTTATTTAATAGAAACTCTATCTTTTCTGCCAAATCCTGCTTATCTCCACATTTAAATGTTAAACCACTACTATTAATAACATTGGGAATTGCACCTTTATCAGTCCCTATCACCGGAATACCGCAAGACCACGCCTCTAAAAAAACTATACCAAATGCCTCGTATTCTGATGGCAAAACCAGAACATCTGATATATGTAAAAGATTTACCTTCTCCTGATGCGAAGTTATTCCTAAATCTATAATATAGTTTTTTTCCTC
>VGKN01000201.1 GCA_016867055.1 Candidatus Omnitrophota bacterium | reverse complement strand
TATTTGACCCGCATTCAGATACAATACCGGTTCCTTATGCAATGAGAGGAGAACAAGAAAGACTTCGGAAGCTATTACAGATATACAAGCGTTCTTCAGCCACATGGGTAAGTCATGCTAAATACTTAGATCCGAAAAGGTTATTCTGCCTCGTTGTGCCGGCATGGCTTAAAAAGAAGCTGCACGGAGATACTTCGGTTTATGAAGAGATTTCCACATTCCCAGACATACCTGAGGCTCTAAGAGGAAAGGAAGTTATTATATCAATTGACCATGATTTCCTTGCGGATTCTGCGTGGCATCCTAATCCCAGCGATGAAGAGATACAGCAAAACATAGCCCTCTTATTTAGCCAACTGAGAAAATGTGGCATACAACCTGTTTTTATACACCACACGCCTTCCCTGGGTGTTACAGGTATGAAGAGGTTTGAACCACTTATCCACTCAGAGATAGAAAATAATGCTTGTGCATTCACCGAGAAACCAACTTCACTTACGCCACCAGTCCCACCTGCATCGTCCAGCGGACCGCAAGCTGGGGTAGGTAAGTCATTAGTTGATAAATTAAAGATTCAAGTTCCAGAAAACTGGGACCCAACTATTCGCAGCCCCCTACCACGTTTTAAACCTCAGCTTATTAAAGAGGCATTAAGGGAGGGTTTAACCCGAGACGATGGTAGAGTATTATTATCTATATGCGAGATATTAAATGTCGCACCAGAAGAGGTAGTTTCGGTGAATATAGAACTTGCTCAGGAAGGTCAGTCCTACGCTGTATTTAGAGGTGAACTGACCCTTTCTAATGGGGAAAGGAAGTATTTTGTAGTGGATGCACCCCTAAACGAAGTAACAAATGCTAAAATAACGGAGGATTACAATAACCTATCGCTTCTTCATAGAGAACATAAATTTAGATTAATACCTCAACCATATACCTTGGCTGAGGGAAATATAACCGATACCGAAGGACATAAAGTAGCATTGGCATTTTTCATAGGTGAGTGGTTAAAAGACTACCAGGAGCTTCATAGAGATAACACCGTTAACGGCCCCAATCTATACATCCTTCCCAATTACATACAAAGAAAAGAAACAGGCTCAGACATCGGCGCTATATTTAATGCCGAACAATCAAGAGCTATCCGCATTGCTATAATCTCCTTGCTTACTCAGATTTACGCCTTGACCTATGATGGAAATACAGGGTTATCTGTTATGGATATTGATGTAAATGCTGGAGATTTTATGGTGAAGGTTACTGAAGAAGGCGCCTTTGATGTTAGGATGATAACAGCAAGAAGATTACAGAGATTAACACCCCAAGAATTCTTAGAATATCTTAGAACTCATACCAGCACTGAATGGATAGAGACCCGTATTGCTGAGGGACAAGTTGAGGCAACCGCCAAAGAATTCAGGCTTTGGCAGGACCCATCAGAGATAACCGAGGCTATTAAAGTAGGCTTAGGACAAATTGGTTTTGATGCAAGTATATTTGGCCTTACAGGGGTTGATACAACTAAAGCTACTGCGCAAGGAGCAGCCGTCCCTGCCACACCGGAAACCATCGTCGCACCAGAAGTTTCAAAAGCCCTCTGCGTCACGGGAGATACTTTACTACCTGTGATACGATTAGGAGAAAATGGAAAATGGAAAATGGAAAATGGAACTATGGGAGGTCTAAATGGAAAAAGCAATATTCGAGAATTTAAGGGTTTATCAGCAGGCGATATTATTTGTCAAAAAGATTTACCAATTAACCAATGCATTTCCAAGGAACGAACTTTATGGTTTGACAAGCCAATTACGCAGGGCAACAGTCTCAATCCCTTTAAACATAGCAGAGAGCCAGGGAAGACAAACAAAAGCAGAGAAGAAGAATTTTCTGATTATCGCAAGGGGTTCTGCATTCGAGATATTGGCGTTGGTAGAAATCAGCTACCAATTAGACTTTCTACACATAAGCCAGAGAGAGGACTTGCGCAAGGAGATATTTTCAATTATTCGTCAACTAACTCAGATGATAGCCTATCACCATTAAACCCATTCTCCATTCTCCATTCTCAATTCTCAATTGAGAATATCCCTATTATTGAAGTCCAACCCGGCGACTATGTCTTATCCCTAAACGAAGAGACCCAAACTATAGAACCCCATAGGATAAACGCCCTGCTTGATATGGGAGTTAAGCCAGTATATAGACTTACCACTGCCTCAGGAAGGTCTATAAAGACCACTATAAATCATCCGTATTTAGTGAAAGTGCAAGGTAAAGAGGTGCAGGGTGCAAGGTGCGAAGTGCCAGGTTTACCTAGCACCGAGCACATAGCACCTATCACATCCAAATGGATTAAGGTTAGTGGCCTAAAGGTGGGTGATGAGATTGCGGTGCCGAGATTAGATTTATCTTCTGCGGTAGGCATTTTCTCTAGCATCAACTCCGTCAATGACAATATTAGTCCCTTCAAGATAAAAACAGACACGGTACTTCCCAATTCTAAATCTATGTGTAGCAGGCGGGAGATTAATCAGGGGTTTGGCAAAGGACAAAGGTTTACCAGAAGAGATATACAACCTAACCTTTTCAATAATGCGTTTTTGAAGTTGAGGAGGGAGTTTTCTGAATTCACGTTCACCAATAGGCGTGAACTCAATTTCTTCAACAATTGGTTGGCTCAAGCTATCCCCAGTTTGCTCTTAATCTTCTCAAAAGGCACCAAACCTAACTTTTTGGCCTCTTCAATACCTTTCTTAAGTTTTAATATTAACTTGGGATTAAGAGGCAGATGTTCTTCAATGGCATCAATAAGCCAGCCGACTGGATTGTGGAATATATACTCTTTGCTTGAGACGTGTTTTTCAAACTTCTCATCAAAGGCACAGAGTAAATCCCATAATGAGTATGTGTCAAATACAAAATATCTAGGAGAACCTTTCTTATCTACTACTACCGCAGCCTTGAAATCTTTAGAAAAGGCAAGCCCTGATGTTTTGAGTTCCTTGGGGATAGATACAAATTTTTCCAGAGCTTCTAACTTAGCAGACTCTTTTGCTGACAGCATAACTAATGATTTTGATTTCATTGCTTTATCTCCTTCTACTACCACAAAATATAACATAGTACATTTGTTTCTGTCAAGGCAATTCTCTGTTCCGGAGGCTGAGGCAGCGGTACAAGGTTTACCCAACACCGAGCACCAAGCACCAAACACAGCCATCTTATGGGACAAAATCGTCTCAATAGAATACTGTGGCTATGAACATGTTTATGACATAGAAGTAGAAGGCACGCATAACTTTATTGGAAATAACATCTTTGCGCATAATACGTATGCTGGCGTTGTTGAACCACCTACTGCGCAAGGAGCAGCCGCCTCTGCCACGCTGGCAGCCATTGGTTTATCTGGAAAGATTAGAGCAGCTACCATAGAAGATGCTCAGCGAATAGCTAAGTTAAGACAGCTTATTGACGATGAAGAAAGTATCAATAGAGGTGAAGCTTATTATCGTCGCGTAATAACTGACCCACGTTATGCAAAAAATATCTTAATTATTTATGAAGAGAAAGGCAAGGTCTTAGGTTACGCCCTTGCTACGCCGCTATCGTTCTTGTCTAAGGACTCTAAATTTGTTATCAAATCTACAATTGCTATGATTGAAGAAATTGCAGTAGATAGGGGTGCGCAAAATAGAGGAATCGGAGCTTTATTATTTACCGAGTTGATTAAAATCCTTAAAGAAAAAGACTATAAAGGTGTCAGTTTCACAGGTCAATTCCCCGTAGATATGGCTAAAAAATTGAATCTTACTTATAAGGATGGACTATGGTATTTGTCACCCGAATTCGCC
>VGKN01000200.1 GCA_016867055.1 Candidatus Omnitrophota bacterium | reverse complement strand
GTTCTCTAACGGGGTTTACTAACACAGTTATTTTGATTTAATCGCTACAACCTTAATAAAATCAGCTGCATCTTCTATCTTATCTGTAACACCCTCTAAGTATTCCGCTAATTGATAGCATAAAAGCAAGGTTGCTGGTTCTAACCTTGTATGTATAATTGATTCAATCAAAACCTTCTTCTGGTCATCTGCATCATGTTCAATACGGTCAACCTCTTCACAGTATAAAAGTGCCTTTTTTAAATCGTTCTTGGTGATTGCCTGGATTGCCTCGTTCAATTTAGAAATTGAGTTAAAAAGCAACTCGGTGGCGGATGATATATTTTTCAAAATGTTGTCCGTAAGTTTCTCTTCAATAAATCCCAAAATCCTGGCCGAGCCATTTGTCCAGTCAGCAATTCTGTCTAAGGACTTAACAAAGTGCAGAAGGTCTTCTCTATCCGGTGGAAGAAGAAGACCTTCTGAAAGTTCGTTTACCATTTTAGACCTTAATATATCCGCCCTATGTTCGCTTTCTCTAACATTTTCAATAGCGACTATTTTTGCCTGTAAATCTCCCTGAATAAATGCCTTAATGGCTTCGGCAAAATATGAAACAGTTTTACATGTTTCCTCAACATGCTTTTGAGCATCTTTCAGAATAGACTGTTCCTCAGCCATTCCCAGCCAACCTAGAATATTTCGTATCTCTTTCATTATAACCTCCTCATATTTTAAAAAATATAGCAATTAATTTCAAGACCAAATAACTAATAATCCCGGAGACAAAGGGAGTAGCTATCCAACATATAATTATATCACGCATTATCCTCATATTCAAAACTCGCATACCCCTTACTAATCCAACACCAAAAATCGCACCTACAATAGAATGGCTTGTAGAAACTGGTATTCCAAAAATAGTATAGGCATGCACATTAATAGCGCTGGCAAGTTGTGCAGAAAAAGCCATAATTGGTAAAAGATGGGTTATCTCTGAACCTATGGTTTCAATAACCTTGTAACCCCATGTCATTATGCCTAATACAATTGCCAGACCGCCTAAAATTAAACTCATTCTTCCTGAGAGAATCCCCGTGCCTGTAATAACTCCCGTGGCATTAGCCACGTCATTTGCTCCCCAACTATAAGCCACATAGCAACCACTTATTATTATAAATATTGACAAGGTTATTTTTAGATATTTATGGGGAATGATTCTGTAGAACAAATTTTTAAAAATCCGATAAAAAAATATCCCAATGCAGCAGCGCCAATAGGAGTGAAAATCCAACAAATAAAAATATCTAAAAGCATTCTCCATCTAACAGGTGCACCTATCGCTAAACCAGCTCCAGCTACCGCGCCTACAATAGAGTGGCTTGTCGAGATTGGCATCTTCCACTGCGTAGCCAACGCTACCCAACTGCAAGCAGCAAAACTTGAAACAAAGGCTAAATATATGGATAAATCTCTGGGTAACTGATTCATTGGCACAATTCCCTTTCCAATGGTATTTGTTACATAAGAACCCTGCAGAAATGCACCAAGGAAACCAAATATAGAAATTAGGATAATCACCTGTCTTAAGGTTAAGACCCTTGAGCCGACTGCTGTGCCAAGGGAATTAGCGGCGTCATTTGCACCAATTGACCAGCCAACACAAGCGCCCATAAAGAGGGTTAGACCTACTAATATTATATGCATCATCTATGTCAATTTTTGCACTTTAGAAATAATAACAAAAAATTTTTTATACCTGATGTCTCAAAAACTTACTATAAAAACTATCCTAAGTTATTTCTTAGATTTCTAATACCCGAAAAAATTTTCCAAAATAATGCTTTCTTTTTTCAAGTCAAGTTTATCAACCAAGATTTTTTTCATCGCATCCACCATCATAGGCGGACCGCATAGATAAAATCTTCTATCTTTATAATTAGGGATGTTCATTTTTATCATATCCTCTGTTATATATCCTTTACAACCTTTCCAACTTGACATATCATAATTTAAATCTGTAAGAGTGTAAATGATATGCAAACCTCTATTTTTTTCTTGCATCAGATCCAATTCTTCCTTAAAAACTATATCCTCTACCCTATTATTACTGTCTATCAAGATAATGCTTGAGTTTAGATTCAAATCCGTCGCATATTTAATAATACTCCTTATAGGCGTAACACCTATACCTCCAGAGAGAAAGGCAATCTTTTCATACTCTCCGGTAAATGTGAAACCTCCCAATGGAAATCTTACCCTTATCATCTTGCCTATTTTCATATTATTCAGGGTTTGGGAAAAATCGGAATTGGTAAGTTTTTTTGTGAACTCTATAAATTCCTTCTCTGTAGGTGAAGAGGAGATTGAAAGAGGTTTGGTTATTTCTTTGTCCAAAAACCTCACTGTAACAAATAGATACTGACCTGGTTTATATACAGTAGCTTCGGGACGGACAAATCTAAAACTCTTTACATTATAGGTTCTCTCCAATATCTCATCAATTGCCACTTCTATCTCAAAGATGGACATCTCTAAAATAAGATGCTATAAGAGATTGTTTTGTTTTAATTCATTCTCCAATGCCAAAATTGCCTCTTTGAGCTCTGGGAAAAGCGAAATATTCATAGTTACGCCTTTTGGGGTTGGCACCTTTTCTTCAGAGCCTGGACGGCTTGCCCAAACTCTTATATCTATCAGGTCATTATCGCGAAATTCGGTTATTCCTACCCGAACTTCTTGAAACTTATTTTTTTGAAATACCTTTACAAGTTTTTGCATACCAGCCTCCTTGTTTAATTTACCCCGTACCTCGTAAAGCCTCCTCCTTCTTGCTTTCGCAAGAAAGCAGGGGGATGAAGGGTGTGGTTGATAAATTTTTCCCCAAGGCCTCGTCTTTTAGGGCGGGCATGTGGTTTACCATGGTATCTTAATACCCACCTCTATTTTCTTTTCTTCTTTTGTTTTCTCAAATTCTAAAGAGATGGCCTTTTCATCTTTTAAAATTTTATGTTCAAGTAAAAGCTTCATATCCAAGTCTTTACCAAATCTATCCTTAAGTTCAAGGATCAGTACATCCCTTTTGGCTATCTGGAGGCTACCTATAAATGCAATGCTTTTGAATATGCCTCTTTCGTATTCCATCTCAAAATATAATTCAGATTTTTTGCCAAATTTCCATGCTCCAAATAATATAATAGTCCTTGTAAGGGGTAATTTTTTGCCAGATAATCCAATGCCCAATCTATATTTAATAACCCCCTCTTTCCCAATTAGGGATGGGCTTTCAAGGTGCGCCTTAAAACTGAATGCAGAATCCCTTGTCTCTTCTAAGATAAAACATAATCTACTCTTATCAGTTATATCCCAGAAACCCATAAAAACAAGGGTTTTTTCAATCTTTGTTCTTCTTTTTAAATCCGTTTTCTCGTAGCGGTATATAATTCTCTGTTTGTCGTTTACCTCCCAGCCGCCACCAAGGGTAAGAATATCTTCCTCTTCTGTTTCTTTCTTGACGATAAAGGTTAATCTGTTATTTTCATCAGAAGCCCAACTACCAGAAAGCCTAAAAAGCTGTGTTCTATAAATATTATTTCTTTCCTTCGCAGTAATCATAAACACTAACCTATCGGATTCAACCGCTACTATCTCACCCTTAAATCTTAGGATACCTCCTTCTGCATTAGGTTTTATCTTTCTTAGAACAAATTCTAAATCATGATTTTTGTTTAAACGCCAGTTTCCTATAAATTCCTTTTTATTTGGTAGGTTTAAAGTCTGCCTCCAATAATTTGTCTTATCAAATTTATAAAAAAGCTGATTTTTTGATACATAAAAACTTCCTTTTGGTTTTACCATTTTGTTATTTTCCGAGATAACCAATTTATT
>VGKN01000199.1 GCA_016867055.1 Candidatus Omnitrophota bacterium | reverse complement strand
ATGTAGGCATAACCAAGGCCTATGTAAGCATCCACCTCATCAGGAGCAAGTTCTAAAAGCCTTTTATACTGCGCTATTGCTTCATTTGAGCGTTTTTGTTTATTATAAAGAATAGCAAGTTCATGATATAACCTCATGTCAAGGGGAGAAAGTATTATCGCTTTCTCATACTGTTTTGTTGCATTCTCAAGGTCTTTCTTTGTCTCATAGATAATCCCCAGATTAACTATAGCATTTACATAATTGGGGTTTATTTTAAGAGCCTTTTCAAAGTGGCTTTGCGCTTCATCAAGCTTATTAAGCTTGAAATATAATTGCCCTATATTAAAGTGTATAAACTCGGACTCCTTTTTCTGGGCAATCTTCTCATAAGTCGTTATGGCTTCTTGAATCTTATCAGTTACTAAATAAATCTCAGCCAGATAATTAAGGGCAGCGAGATTGGATGGTTCTTGTCTTAGAATCTCTTTATATTCTAACTCAGCCTCGTCAAATAGCTTTACACTCGTGAACAAAAAGGCAAGCGTAAAATGAGATTTTAAATCCTCAGGTGTTAACCTTGTGGCAATTTTTAACTCCTCTTTAGCCTTCTTAATATCGCCCTTTCTTATAAGGCATATCCCAAGTCTATAATGAATGTGTGAGGAGGTATAATCATTTTCAATGGCGCTGTTATATTCTTTTATAGCCTCATCTAACAAACCCTTCTCTTCGTATATAAGACCCATGGTATAATGTGCGTATGCCTTGGAGAGGGCTTTTTTGTTGAAAAGTTTTGTCCCTTCTCTCTTATCAGAAGAAACCTCTGTTAGTGCAGTTTTTCCTTGGTAAGCGGGGGGTTTTTTTAGAGAAAATACTTGGACAAATTCTGCAAGTTTATCTTTAAGAATCCCTGCTGGATTATCAGGGCTAATGTCCTCTCTTAAACAGCCTGTTGTAGATAAAAAAATTATAGTAATTATACTTTTAAAGACAAAAATACTACCTCCATAGATTTTGCTCTTTTTCATTTAAGGTTATTTATGCGAGAGAGTTATCAGAAAGTTCAAAATATAATAAAGGTTTTCCGGATTACAATAATTATCCTTAGGATTACAGAAGGGTTTTTAAGAAAAACACTTTGTAATCTTTTTTATAAATTTTTGCTGTTAGGACAAATTATCTATTTTTCTTCTTGTGTCTATCTCTTCTTAACCTCTTCTTACGCTTATGGGTCGCCATTTTATGGCGCTTACGTTTTCTGCCACAGGGCATAATAAAACCTCCTTCAATGAGACCACAATTTATGGAACGAAGTGAACATAAATTGTATGGTCGAATTAATCCCGATGTTTATGCTGAAATTTCCAACGAAATTTCAGCATGTCTAAACAAGGGATATATTTTTTAAATGACCCCTTAAATTTCGAGGTTTATCTTCTTTGCTTAACATTTTTGTTTGTGCGAATTAAACCTCGCTTCTTGCTTTCGCAAGAAAACAGCGGGGTAAATTCAGCCAATAAACTTGCGCTCACTTTGTTCCGTAAGTTTAGGTTTCATTTACGGTATTACCTTATTCAACGGATACTCTATTATCCCTTCTGCACCTGCCTCTTTAAGTTTCGGAATAAGTTCCCTCACTATCTTCTCATCAATAACTGTTTCTACAGCAAACCATCCTTTCTGGCTTAAGGGTGAGATAGTGGGTTTTTTAAGGGCGGGTAGATTTGAGAGCACCCTTTTAAGATTTTCCTGGGATACATTCATCTTAAGACCCACCTTCTCTTCTGCAATAAGTGCCCCTTTTAAAAGAAGTGCTATATTTTCTATCTTTTGTCTTTTTTCTGGATTCTTCAGAGATTTTTTATTTGCGATTAACTGGGTTACAGAGGTGCAAACTGTATCAACTATTCTTAGGTTATTTGCCCTGAGGCTGGCTCCTGTCTCTGTCAGCTCCACTATCGCATCGGCTAATCCTGTGCCAACCTTAGCCTCAGTGGCGCCCCAGCTAAATTCAACGATTGCTCTTATCCTTCTTTTTTTTAAAAAATTATTTGTTATATTTACCAATTCAGTAACTATGCGCTTACCTTTTAAATCAGATAGTTTTTTAATCCCTGAATCCCTTAAAACAGCAATAACCCATCTGACAGGCACAAGTCCCTTTTTAGCATATACTAAGTCAGCCACAGGAGTCACATTAGACCTATTCTCTAATACCCAGTCGCTCCCAGTTATGCCACAATCAAGGACACCTGACTCCACATACCTTGACATCTCCTGCGCTCTGATAAGAATTGCCTCAATATCTCTATCATCAAAGAGTGGGAAATAAGACCTCTCTCCTATTGAAATGTTAAATCCCGCCTTTTTGAACAATCTTACAGTAGCTTCCTGAAGGCTACCCTTTGGTATACCCAGCTTGAGTATCATAAAATTTACCTCTGCTTATAGGTTTTGAGTATAACAAACTATTAAAGATATTGTCAAATAATAAAATACCCCAATGGTCATGATGACACATCGGGATTTTCTATATTTGGCATCCTCGGGTTGGCACTGCACTTCGACTTTGTCTCAGTATCCTTCGTCCCTCAATTACACTCGGGATGAACACTGAGTGCAACAAATGTGTTTGAAAGTCCTGAGCGAAGCGAAGGAAGAGCGACAAGTCTTTTGCGCCTTTTCTTTTTTCCGCCTTCGACTGGACGGTTCTGATTTCACCAATGCAAGTATGGGGGCTTGTCGCCGAATGTGTCAAATCCACATTCTGCTTGATAAAGCCAGAATTATATTATATAATCCAACACTATGTTTATAAAAAAGTTGAGAAAACATTTAAAAGTTATATTCTGGATAATCGCTGCCCTTATAGTCCCTGCCTTTGTCTTCTGGGGAATTGGCTCAGCCATAAGAGCGCGGAATCTTTCCTACATAGGAAAGATTTTTGGAAAAAAGATATACTACGATGAGTTTAAAAACACCCTTAATTGGCTTGTGGTATCCAAATACGCTGACAATGTCCATAACATTCATAAATATCCTACAATATATGAGGATGCATGGAGGCGTCTTATTCTCCTTGAGGAGGCAAAGAAAAAAAATATAAAGGTTTCAAATCAGGAACTTGCCTCTTATATAATGCTTATGCCTTACTTCCAAAGAAATAATAGGTTTGATAGTGCCGCCTATAGGTATCTACTAGGCTATCAATTTGGAATAGACACAAAGATTTTTGAAGATGAAGCCAGGCGAACCCTTATGATAGCCAAGTTACAGCAAAGGATATTTACTAATTATAACCCCACAGAAAACGATATAAAAAATGAGTATCTTAGATTAAATCAGGTGGTTAAGGTGGATTACATTATATTTCCTTTGGATAATTTTAAAAATCTTGCATCAGTGGAGAGTGTTGAGATAGAGCGTTATTACAATGAAAATAAAACCTCTTTTAAAAAACCAGAGCAGGTAGATGTAGAGTATATCAAGGTGCCAATAAAACCCTTTGAAGAGGGTATTGAACCCAAAGAGGAAGAGATTAAATCTTATTATGAGACGCACAAGGAGGAATTTGAGATAAAAGAACCTGGGGAGGAGGAAAAATCCCTGCCTGAGACAACTAAGGAAAAAGAAGGCGTTGAAACGGCAAAAAAAGAACTCTCAAAACCTCAAAAATCCTATAGAAGCCTTGAGGAGGCATCGTATTATATAAGGAAGAGGCTAATTATGGAAGAAGCGGATAAAAAGGCGTATAAACTTGTTGACAGTATTTCAGAGGTTCTTATAGATGAGCCTGATATGAAGAAGGCAGCGGATAGATTTGAGATTAGGTTAAACGAAACAGGTTTTTTTAGCACTGATGAGCCTTTGAGGGATATAGGTTTCTCA
>VGKN01000198.1 GCA_016867055.1 Candidatus Omnitrophota bacterium | reverse complement strand
AAGGCGATGTAAGAAACGAAAATGACCTTCTTAAGGCTCTGGGGAAAGGCGTGGATGCAGTGATTCATACTGCGGGCCAACCCGGAGTTCCGTCTTCGGTAAGAATGCCATTGGAAGATTTCAGCATCAATGCCTTCGGAACCCTGAATACTCTTGAAGCCACAAGAAGAGTTTGCAAAGACGCTACTTTTATCTATTGTTCCACAAATAAGGTTTACGGAGAGAATGTTGATAAGATTCCTTTAAAAGAGAAAGAAAAAAGATATATCTACGATAATGTTGTTGGTGTGTCAGAAGAAATGCCTACGGACTTAACAGGCCATACTCCTTATGGCGTCAGCAAGCTTACGGGAGAACTTTATACCCAGGAATACGGTCGTATCTACGGAATGAAGACCGCTGCTTTTCGCATGTCGTGTACCTATGGGACAAGGCAATTCGGTTTTGAAGATCAGGGCTGGGTGGCATGGTTTATTATCGCAACTCTTTTTAACAAACCCATAACTATTTATGGGGATGGAAAGCAAGTAAGGGATATGCTTTATGTTTCTGATTTAATCGATGCTTTTGAAAAATTCATTAAGTCTGAGAAAAAACATGAAGTATTCAATATCGGCGGAGGAAATAATAATACTATTTCGTTATTGGAGTTTCTTGAGCAGATCGAAAAATCTACCAAAAAGAAACCTAAGCTGAAATTTACCGATTGGCGGCCATCAGATCAGAAGGTTTATATTTCTGACAATAAAAAATTGGAAAAAACTTTGGATTGGAAGACCAAGGTTAATGTAGAAGAAGGAATTGAGCGCCTCATAAAATGGGTAAGAGACAATGAAAGTTATTTTAAATAAGCACGCAACTTAAGGAAGATTTGAATTAATGAAAGTAATTTTTTTAGATAGAGACGGAGTAATAAACCAATATCCTGGCGATACTAAATATGTTACTTCTTGGAATGAATTCAAGTTTGTCCCAGGCAGCCTAGAGGCCTTAAAAAAGCTCTCCGATGCCGGATTTGATATTTTTGTCATTTCCAATCAAGCGGGAGTTTCCGAGGGTATTTATCCGGCGGAAAACTTAAAAGATATAACTTCCCGGATGCTTGAGGAAGTCACAACAAATAAAGCCAAGATAAAAGAAGTTTTTTATTGCACACATACCGCAGAAGAAAATTGTGATTGCCGAAAACCAAAAGCAGGGTTAATCAAGAAGGCCTTAGAGAGCGTTGGCGCCAAGAATATAGATTTAAAATCCACATATTTTATCGGGGATAGTATTAGAGATGTCCAAACCGGGAAAGGCCTCGGGTTTAAGACTATACTGGTTTTGTCGGGAAAAGAAAAATTAGAGAATATGAATAACTGGCAAGAGAAGCCGGATTATGTCACAGGAAATCTTAAAGAAGCCGTTGAGATTGTTTTAAAATAGCTCACCCTTAAATCAATATAGATTCTAAACAATGAAAATATTAGTTATATATGCTACGGCGGGAGAAGGCCACAAAAAAGCTGCCGAGGCTATTTTTGAGAAGTTGAAGTCACAGACTCCCCATGAAATTATTCTTATTGATGCTTTAAACTACACCAACCCATTTTTTAAATTCTCCTATAGTCAAGGATACAGCTTTCTAATCGCGCGCTTTCCGTCTGTATGGGGATTTTTCTTCTGGCTTACCAATAGCGCATTTTTATGTAAACTCGTCAGCTGCGCGCGCAATTTCTCTAATTTTATTAATTCTCGCAAACTCCGTAATTTTATTTTAACTCAAAAACCGGAAATTATTATTTCCACTCATTTCTTTTCTAACCACGTGGTTTCTCGACTAAAAAGAATAGGAAAATTAAACTGTAAATTCATATCAGTAATTACTGATTTCTCAATCCATCATTTTTGGCTTGCCCAGGAAGCAGACATTTATACCGTAGCATATCCTGAGCTCAGAGATTATTTAATCGCCCAAGGTGTTCAAGAATCCAAGATTAAGATAATGCCTATCCCGATTAGGGATGGTTTTTTAAAACCCATTGATAAGGAGTATCTTTATAGAAAGATAAATTTAAAACCAAACGTTTTCACAGCTTTGATTGTTACCGGAGCAGTCGGGATAGGCCCGATTGAAAAGATTATCAATTTATTAAGCAAGCACCTACAGCTTATTGTAGTTTGCGGCAGGAATAAAAAGCTGTTTTATAAACTATCCAAACTTGAGAGCGAAACTCTGAGAGTTTTTGGTTTAGTAGATAATATGCATGAATTGATGTCGGTAAGTAACGTAATAATTACCAAGGCCGGAGGACTGACAATTTCCGAATCTTTAGCCAAAAAATTGCCCATGATATTTTTTAATTTAATACCGGGCCAAGAAGAAGCTAATGCTAGGCTGATGCAATCCCAGGGCATGGGCGTAATCGCCAAGAGTGTCAAAGATATAGAGGATATAATCTTGAAATTAAAAAATAATCCTGCCGAACTAGGGAAAATGCAGCAAAACATATCAAATTTCACGAGTCAAGAATCGCAAAATATTCTGGATATTATAAGATGAAAAAGAAAGTTGCCCAGGTAATATTCAATTTACCGATAGAAACCCGGTTTGATTATTCTATTCCGTCTAGTTTGCTTGGCCAGGTGGGAGTTGGCGCGCGGGTTAAGGTTGGGTTCGGCAATAAAAGATTAATCGGATACGTGGTCTCTTTAAAAGAAAAATCAGCATTCAGGAAATTAAAACCTATTTTATCCCTGATTGATAATGTTCCGATTTTGTCGGAGAGCTTCTTGAAAGAGCTGAAAGAATTGGCCGATTATTATTGTTGCAGTTTAGGAGAGATGATTGAAACATCTTTGCCTCTGTCAGTAAGAAAGGGTAAGGTAGTAGAGATTCTAAGGCAAAGAAAGATTCCTATGAAATCATCGTCGGAAGAGTCAGAAGTTTTTGTTTTGAAAGATCTTCCGGATGAAGAAAAGTGGGAGTTCTATCTGAAGAAAATCAGAGAATCATTATCTAAACAAAAAGAAGTCATATTTTTGGTTCCCGAAATTTCATATATCAAGGATTGCTTTGATAGGCTTAAGGGAGAATTTAGCGATAGAATTGCGGTATTGTATGGTTCTCAAAATCCCAGCCAGGGTTTGCGCGAATGGGCAAGGATAAAAAATGGGCAGGCCAGTATAGTTATTGGAGTTATTTCGGCGGTATTTGCCCCAGTAGATAATCTGGGATTAATAATTATTGATGAAGAGGACAATTATGCTTATAAGCATGACCAGTCCCCGCATTACCATTCTCGCCAGGTGGCTTATATGCGCGCAAAAAAAGAGAAAGCCTCGATAATTTTATCAAGTGTCAGTATATCTTTAGAGACTTACTTTCAAATAAAACAAAATAAATTCAAACTTATTGAGTCAAAAGACACAGAAACTACGCCAATCGATGTGAAGCTGCTTGATACTAACGAAGAAAGATTCAGGCAAAGGAAAAAAGAATTTGTATTATCGTCATTTTTAGAGAATAATATTCAGAACACATTAGCTGCGCATGGCAAGATTATGCTTTTTATGAACCGTAAAGGTTTTTCCACATTTATCCAGTGCCGAAGTTGCGGTTTTTCTTTAAAATGCCCCAGATGCAATATCAGCCTAACTTATCATTATGACAAGAAATCTTTAACTTGCAGGTTTTGCAATTATAAAACCCAAGTCTTGTCCATTTGCCCTAATTGCCAAGCCTCATATATGCGTTATTCTGGGATGGGGACCGAGAAGCTGGAAAGCGAAATGCATAGGATGTTTCCACAGGCAAAAATCAGACGCTGGGATAAAGAGTCTGGTTTGCCGGGAGATGATTTTGATATTTTGATATCTACGCAGATAAGTTT
>VGKN01000197.1 GCA_016867055.1 Candidatus Omnitrophota bacterium | reverse complement strand
TTATGAGACATTATAGCGAGACCCCCACTGCCTACAAAAACTCCACTCCTATCGTCATCGTAATCTGCCCGGGCTTTTTCCAGATAAAATCTTTCTTTACAGTCCTAAAGAAATTTGGTATCATCAATTTCCACGACTTAAGATAGAAAGCCTGGAAGAGGTAAAAGGTCCAGATATAGAGAGGGTTTATTATCAAATAAAGAGTTAGAAAATTTTCGCTGGCGTAGCTTCTGCCAAAAATCGTGGCGGATGGGATGCTACAAAGTGACAGGATTTTGCTGGCGTAGCTCAGAGGTAGAGCAGGGGTTTTGTAATCCGTCCGAGGAAGATTCTCCAACCTAAGTAATTTCAAGTAACTACAAAGTTTTTCAATAAGTTAGAAAAAATTTCCATCCTTGATAAATTATGTAAATTTATGAAGGTTTATGTATAGAATAGACACTATTTGGACACCAAAGATAGATTACAATTTTGGACTTTAATATGACTCCATATGAGAGATATTATTATAGAATATTCT
Source organism: Candidatus Omnitrophota bacterium (assembly GCA_016867055.1). The sequence continues at coordinate 3,360 of VGKN01000197.1, read as the reverse complement.
TAGCAGGATTAATATTATGGTTAGCACCAATTCTTTTGTGTTACTGGTTGATAAAGAAATTTGGATGGAAGAAAGGAATAATATTAGTCTCGGAGCAGTAAATATCTACATTTGGTGGTTAGTTTTTAAATAAGCTATTTATGAAGACTATTTTCTAATTTCATACCTAATCTTCTCATTTTGGGTTAGATTAATCAAAGAAATTTATTGAACAAGAACTATTAAGATGTTATCATTTTGAATATGGATTATACACACGAAGAGAAATTATTAAAAATTTTAAAACACTCATCTCTACTTACGTCATATAATAAGAATGTTGCGATATCTGTATTCTATGATGCAATAAAATTATTCTATTATAAACAGAAACATAGAGATAAACCTCAATTAAAACAAAAAGAAATAGCGCAGTGTTTAAATCTGGTTTACTACCATCATAGAAAAGATAAAATATTTCAAGTTAAGAATGCCTTATTAGAAAACTTTGGAAGAAAAATAGATGAGAAAGAGGCTTTGGAATATTATGAGAAAAAGGTAATGGGTATTGATGAACATGGTATAGATTTCTTATATAGAAACCACGATATAAAGTCAGAAAATTATTTAGAGTCAAGAGGCAAGCGATTGCCTTGGATTCATTACACAATTTCAAACAGCAAAGAAATTTACGAGAAACAAGAATCAAACAATTTAAAATATTTGTACGTCTCTCATTTTGAATACCCTGTTTCTATAAATGAGCCATATTACACTACGTTCTTTTTAGTTATCGTTTTAAAAAGAAGTGATAAATCGTTGGGATTCTTAACCGCTTTTTCAGTAGATAGGTATAATCAGTTTTTAAGTAAACTTGAATCATGGAATTTACCTTATTTTAGAGGCAAAAAATAATTTATTGACAATTAGTTTAATTATGTAGTATATTTATATTAGAGTTGAGACGCAGGAGGGCTTAGCCTTTAATCCAGTTGGCGGGGTTAAAGTTTACGGTCCCTGCTTTACGCCAACAAAAGAAATGAAAGGGGAAGAATTTAATCTTCCCCTTTTTTAATTAATTTCTTGAGCAGGCAGGCTGGCTTCGGCTAAAGTCTGCCTGTTTTCTTTTCGGGTTGGCGTGCTCGGGGCTTTACCTCGACTCCCTTCAGTCGCTCAGTATCACCTGCCTGCGCTCGCCACCCCTCAAACATTTATATTTACTTACGCCTCAGCCAGCCGTGCCCACTTCGCTTCGGCACAAAACCATCCGTAAGACTCACTCCTTATGTCGTGAGACTTACTTTCATTAGGCAACACCTTTATCACTCCTCATTATATTCGGAGTCATAAAGTCATTGACCCCGAAACTCGAGGTCAATGATTCGTGTTGCCTTTTGTGCCTCGCTTGTGGGCACCTCTGCCCTTCGCCCGCCTATATGTCGGGCTCAGGCAGAGTACCTGCCCACCCCACACCCACCCTCAAATTTCCCTCTTTCCGTTTGGTCATCTTTTCTTTCTTGCAGCGCTTCACCTTCCTTTCTTTTTGTTTTCGCCAACAAAGCACAAAACTTGACTTTGTCCAAGAAAATTTTTCCATAAAAATTTATCTCCCCAGCCCTAATTTTTGGTTTGCCTAAAATTAGGTCTGGATGCTCCTTAACTTTGTGGGTTGCCTCAAAGTTTCGTCACACCCTTCGGGGAGTCCTCAATTTTTATGGAAAAACACCCCGACGTTTCGGGGTGCCTCCAGGTTTTCTTGACAAAGGTCGTCCTTGACCTCTGGTTTGCCTGATGTCAAGGACTTCAAGCTTTTGTGCAAATTCATATTGGCGAAAAAAGAAAGGAGGTTCGCTTATGAGGCAAGAAAGAAAAGGTTATTCGGAAAGAGATGGGAAATTTGAGGAGGGCGTTCTCCGTGCTGATGCCTGCTTTGATAGGCACTCACAACCCAGAAGGTATCAGTACCGCACATACCAAGAGGATTTACCTTCTTATTCCTTTGGTATGTCTGCTGTGCGTGAGGAGCGCCGGCTTATGAGAAAGGTCTATCAGCTTATTTCATTAGACCTTAAACCTCAGGGCTCAGAGACCCTTGAGGAGTTTGTCCAGAGGAATAGTGATTCCTTAGAAGAGGAGGTGTTTTAGCTATGGCTCATTATGTGGTTATTACTGGTTCACGAAGTATTACACATTCAGAGAATATCCCACTTCTTATAGATTCTCTCATCAAAAGAGGTGTTGAGATTGTTGTTGGTGATGCTCCGGGTGTTGACCGCTTGGTTGTAGCAGAAGCAATTAAACGCGGCTATGGGAAGCACGTTACTGTTGTAGGCGCCAGAGGCATTTGCCGCAATTCATACGCAGTTGGCAAGGTAGGCCGTATTGTCAAACTGTCTTCCACATATCTTGCCCGAAATCTCTATATGGTTGGCTTGTCATGTGAGTGCTTTGCCATCTGGGATGGTAAGTCCAGAGGCACAAAGTTTACCTTTGAGTCTGCCAAGAAGGCAGGCTTAGAAGTCTCAGTAATCCTTGAGAAAGGAGGTGAGAGGTAATGTCCTTAAAGTATGAGACCTTAGCAAAGTTTGTATCCAAGAGAGGAGGTGATGTCTATTACGTAAAGAGAAATCTCGATACAGGAGAGATTACCTGTAACTGTAAGGGCTGCCTGCCCACCGAAGCACGAAGTGCGCAGGCGGGGATTTACAGAAGATGGTGTAAGCACGTTGACCATGTAACGCTTAACCCCTACATAGAACTAACCGATATCCCCACCTACCAGGAGGCACTCGTTATGGACTGGGGAAAGAACCTGGAAGAAAAAGAAAAATGGCTTGTTAACCATTTAAAACCAATTGAACTTTAAAGGAGGTGGTGAATATGAACGACGATTTTTTTATTATCAAGGTTACGCTTCAGGAAGGTGATCCTCGCGTATGTGATTACTGCGATAAGCTCCTAGTTAATGAGGAAGGTATTGCGGTTGAAGATTGCTTTTCCACTGACTACGGGCTTATGTGCAAAAAATGCCTCGGCACAATTAAGCCCATTAGTTCGCACAAACAAGGCGATAACGTCAAAAACGAATCTTGGTATAAAGGCCTGTCCGCCGAAACCCCGGTATAGGCGGAGATTCTAACCAAATAAGGAGGATGTTAAAATGAGAATCTTAGCTAATTATGGTTACAAGAATAACGGTGATGCATATTCAGTTACCTTTGAAACAGTCGGTGATGTGCCAAAGGACAAAGCCGATTCCACAGTTGACGAGCTCTTTCGTATGGCAAAGGCTGCTATAGAGCGTCAGATTAATCCTGCGGTTGACCCTCTGGAATTCCCACCCACTTGTCCCGAGCGAAGTCGAGGGAAGGAAGAAGAAAA
>VGKN01000196.1 GCA_016867055.1 Candidatus Omnitrophota bacterium | reverse complement strand
CGTTATAGCTGAGGTGAGGGTTGTCTTGCCGTGGTCAACATGACCTATTGTTCCTACGTTTACATGGGGCTTGGTACGGATGAATTTCTCCTTAGCCATAGGTTCCTCCTATTTATTTTATATACTCTTTTCCTCAATGGAGCTGCTGACCGGGATTGAACCGGTGACCCCGTCCTTACCAAGGACGTGCTCTACCTGCTGAGCTACAGCAGCAAGGTACATATTTAAATATAATAATTTTATATAAATTTTTAATTTTATTATAAAAAATTAAATTGTCAAGTATTTTTTTTAGTTTTTTAAATTAGATTTTAAAGTTTTAAGAAAACATTCCATATCCGGTGGTAATTTACTCGTAAATTCTACATATTTTTCTGATAATGGATGTTTAAAACCTATTGTCTTTGCATGAAGAGCCTGCCGTTTCATTAGAGAGGAGCCGCCATAGCGTAGATCTCCTAATATGGGGTGGCCTATATAGGCAAGATGAACTCTTATTTGATGAGTTCTTCCTGTCTTTGGAAATACCATTAACATTGTTATATTATTGAGTCGTTCTATAACTTTATATTTAGTAAGAGCTTGTTTGTCGGTTGAAAAGCTGATACACATCTTTTTCCTGTCCGTATGGCTCCTGGATATAGGCGCTTCAATAAAGCCTTCCTCCTGACTTACAACGCCCCTGACAAAGGCTATATACTCTTTATAGACACTTCTTTCTTTGAATTGTTTTGCCAGTCTGTTATGCGCATAATCTGTTTTTGCAATAACTATAAGACCTGAGGTATCCTTGTCAAGTCTATGAACGATTCCGGGTTTCTCAATACCTGCCCGGCTTGAAAGAACCCTTGTATGAAAAAGAAGAGCATTTACCAGGGTGGATTGTCTCTGCTTACCGGTTGGATGTACAATCATCCCCGCAGGCTTGTTAATAATGACAATAGCCTCATCTTCAAATACTATATCTAAAGGAATATTCTGGGGTTCCAGTGCAGACTTTGAAGATTTTTTTAACTTAACAAGTATCTGGTCATTGATTTTTAAAACGGCGTGGGGCTTTGTTGATTTTTCATTTAAGAGAATGCTACCCTGTTTAATTAGATTCTGAATTTGAGTACGAGAGATATCGTTAAAAAAGGTTTTTGCAAGATATTTATCTAATCTCCCTGCAGATTCAGAATCAACATAAAATTTGTATTCCTTAAACTCTTCCTCTTGAATCATATAATCTTTTGTAAATTCTGCGAGAGAACTACATTCGCTAATGAACTACTGCCTCCGATGGTTTTAAATCACACTAGTGTTCAAACGGTGATAATCTTGATTAAGATTGACGACTTTCTCTAACAGGGTAACAATAAAATAATATGCCAATAAAAAAAATTAGAACAGAAACAATCTGTGAAAATGTCAACCCAAACAATACTGGTCTATTATCACCTCTTAAGAATTCAATCAAAAATCTTATTATCCCGTAGAAGATACACCATATTAAAAAAACCTGACCATCAAATTTTTTCCTCTTTCTGATAAGGATTAAGAAAATAAACAAGAAAAAAGACGATATAGCTTCATATATTTGAGTAGGATGTAGTGCTTCTGCTGAACCGGGAAAAATAACCCCTAAGAAAAAATGAGTAGGTTTTCCCCAGCAGCAGCCATTCAAAAAACATCCAATTCTTCCTATTGAGTAAGCCAATGTTGTATATGGAATAACAAAATCCGCTACTTTTAAAAAAGAAATCTTTTTTATCCTTAAAAAGACGAGAGAGGCAAAAAAACTAAAAAAAGCACCTCCATAGAAAATCAATCCCCCGTGCATTAGCATAAAAATTTCTTTTGGATTTTTAACAAAATAATCAATGTTACATATCGCATAAAATATCCTAGCACCTAACAAACCCGACAGAATTATAATAATTGCTAAGTCCGTTATAAGATTAGATGAAATATTATATCTTTTGGCATCTCTTTCTGCAAAAATTGTTGCTAGTAAAAAACCGAGCGCAACCATAAAACCATATGAGAAAATTTTAACAGGGCCTAATTTAAATAAAACAGGATACATTATTATATCTATTTCTGAGTTCTAATAAGGTGATTAAGAATAAAGAGAAATATGCCAACAGTTACAGAGCTATCGGCGATATTAAATACCGGCCAGACCCTTAGGTCTATAAAATCAATTACATATCCAAACCGAACCCTATCTATAAGATTTCCAATAGCTCCGCCTAAAATAAGACCTACTGAACATTTGAATAAAAAGTTTTTTTTCTCAAAGCCTTTAAGATTTAGAGAGAAAAAAATAATTATAACTATAGAAACAAAAATAAAAAATGGGTTATATCCTTTAAGAATTCCGAAGGCAGCGCCTGTATTGAAGGTGAGTGTCAAGTGTAATACATTCTTTATAATGGGGATACTCTTTAATGATAGATTTCTTAAGGCGAGATGTTTTGTAAACTGATCCAAAAACAAAACAACAAATCCTATGAAATATATAAACAAGTTTTATCCTCTTTTCTAACACTCTTTCATAAGGTATTATATTAAATCAACCGCCCTTCTTTGATTCTTCCTTTTCCTGACAGTTAACGCATAAGTTTGTATAGCATAGGGCATCCAATCTTTTTTTGCTGATAGGTTTTTCACAATCCTCGCATATGCCGTACGTTCCATCCTTAACTCTTTGAAGTGCCTCTTCAATTTTAAAAAGTACCTTTTGTTCATTAGTAGCCATATTTAGAGAAAACTCTCTGTCATAATTATCCGTCGCCATATCAGCCATATGATATGTATAACTTGAAATGTCACCTGAGGCCTCCTTCTGCGAGCGATTCAAGTTATCCTTCCCAATATGCTCTATCTCAGACAGAACCTTTTCCTTTTCTTTCAAAAGCATTTTTTTATACCTTTCTAGATCCTTTTTCTTCATTCTCATTAAAATCAACCTCCTATATATTTTTTCTTTTTACCCCGTACCTCGTAAGGCCCCCCCTTCTTGCTTTCGCAAGAAAGCATTGGAATGAAGGTTGTAGCAAGATAAATCTTTCCCAAAAGCCTCCTCCTTTAGGAGGAGGTGCGGGGTTTACTCATTGTGTGGCAATGTCTCCAATATGCCAACACATCTATTGCAAAGACTGTAATATCTTACGTTAGTGCCCACGGTTTCACTATAATTCCAACAGCGCTGACACTTATTCCCCTTTGCCCTCTTTACGATAAAACCTAACCCGGCCTCTTCGGCCCTCAGGGTAGGCTCCTCTTTTAGGTCTTTAGCGTCATACAGATTAATCTCAGAGACTATAAATATCGTCTTTAAATCCTCAAAGCTTCTAAGGAAGTCTATGGTATTCACATCAGCGGAATAGATATCAATGGATGCCTCTAAAGAATCACCTATCTCTTTTTTAGACCTTTTTAATTCCAACGCCTTCATTACCATATCCCTTATTTTAAATAACCTCTCCCATTTCTCTCTAAAGGGATAATTTAAAACCACTGCATTTGGCTGTGGCCAGGGGTATAAATGGATACTTTCAAAATCGTTTTCCTTTCTGATAAATCTAAATGCCTCTTCCATAGTAAATGGTAATATAGGTGCCAAACCTTTCATCAACACCTCTAAAACTCTAAAAAGAACGCTTTGAGCCGACCTTCTTACGGTTGAACCCTGCGGAAATATATAAAGTCTATCCTTTATTATATCAAGATAAATATTTGACATATCAATAACGCAGAAATTATATACAAGGTGAATTACTTTATGAAATTCAAAATTTTCATACCCGGCTGTAACCTCTTTTAAAAGACCTTCTGTTTGAGAAAGCGCCCATTTGTCTATCTCTAATAGATCATTATATTCCAAAGAGTCTCTTTCAGGATTAAAATCATATAG
>VGKN01000195.1 GCA_016867055.1 Candidatus Omnitrophota bacterium | reverse complement strand
CAAAGGGATATTTGAGGGATTCAAAGAGATATTTAACATGATTTTCAAAACTACCACCCGCTCTAGTCATTCTTGATTGAGAGATACTTTTGAAGAAATCTTGGATATTTTGATAATTATATTTAAGAGAACTAGCAAGGGAAGAAGTTTTCTTTAGAAGTTTGAGCTTTTCTGCATTTCTGATAATTTTTTCAGAGCATTCCCTCTCTTTTTGTTCATAAAGTTCAAATTCAATATCCATTAACTTTTTAAGACAATTATTGAAATTAGACTTTATTTGTAAGAGTGTAAAGCCACACTTCTTTTGCACTATCTTAGCTAATTTCTTGCCCGACGACATAAGTTCAGCCCTTCGTTTCTTTTGGAACTCAGCAAAATTCAATACATATCCTCCTTTTATTGAAATTCTAATATGATTAAATTACATTTTTTGTAAAATAACTATACTTTCTTTTTGCATAGTCTCTTCCAGTTCTCCTGCAATATTGGTAGGAGAGTTTTTTAATGGCATACGTTTATTAGGTATATTTCTTACAATAATATCCACAGTGTGAAAACTCAAATTTTCTCCTAATTCAGAAATTATAAAATCGGTAGGTAGTTTTACTTTTTTAACTGTTCTATTTCCAATAACAATGCAAAAATATTTATATTTTTTTAGTATTCTATAAGCTTGAATCATTGCTTTATTTAAGTCTATGTAAAAAGCAAGTACCTCCTTAGCTCTTTTAGAATCATGTTCAGCAATTAAATTTAAAACTCTGTTTAAAGATTTTGAGTTTAAGTTATTTTCTATTTTTTGATTCACTATACCACCGATAAGTTGACGATCAAGTTGTAATTCGTTATCCTCTACCATATCAAGCCATTGTAAAGAAAGCCTAGAGAATTGTCCATAAGCAACAGTTGTTCGGCTATCTCCATAAGGCGGCGAAGTAATAATACAGTCAATAGAATCATTTTTTATATTATATTTTTTAGTAGAATTACCCCAAATAATTCTAACCCATGTTTTATTATCAACATCATTATAGAATTCTGTCATTCCCCGGATATTATTTTCTACAAATTTTTTGAATATTGATAAAACATTTGGGTCATAATCTTTAAGTTTTTCTTCCGACATTCTAAATAATTTAAACTCTCCATTTCTTGTGTTGGAAGCAGTTCTTACAGTTTCACTAAAGGCAACAAGGAAAAAATTTTTGATATTTTTGTCTTTAATATTACGTATACATTTTTTAATTTTAGTTAATTCATAAATAACATTTTCTTTAAACCAAAAATCTATATTGAAAAATTTTGGTAATTCTTCTTTTTTAAGTTCGCAGTTTATAATTTCAGAGACTAAAGAGAGATATATCTTTTGCAATATTTTAGGTTTTATCGGAGTTGTTTTAACCTTCGCTATTAATGTCGCCAGGGGATTTAATTCAATTCCGTAAACATTTCTACCTAAAAGTCTACTTTCTACTAAAGCTGTTCCGCTGCCACAAAAAATATCACAAATAGTATCCCCTATTTGACTACAGTTTAATATTAGTCGTCTTGCCAATTGCGGTATAAACATCGCTGGATAATTATGGAAGCCATGTGTATATGATTTTGTATTTTCTCCTTTAAAATCCCATGAATAATCAATCCTTCTCTTTTTAGTATCGGAAGATTTTTCTATTTCATTTTTCCTATCATTTAAGTTTCTAACAATACTAACTACTTTACCTCTTATTATTAATTCCTTTGTAGCTATAGGTGGAACATATGGATTTGCAGATTTTAGAATAAATAAATCGTTATCCACATAAAATTTTTTAAGCGTTGCCTCATTTCCATTTATAATCGCTACAACAGTATCGCCTTGTTCGGCGGTTGGTTGTTCACGTATAATAACAAAGTCGCCATCAAAAATTCCCTCATTAATCATGCTATCGCCTTTTACTTTTAACACATAATGTCTACCTGACCGGGAGAGTAAGGATTTTGATACAGTTATAGATTCTGGGTTTTCTATAGCTTCAATAGGACTACCCGCAGCAATGACACCCAAAAGTGGTAAAGTTATTTGGTCCTTAAAATCTTCTTTACCATAAATGTTTATTGACCGCGGTTGATTTTCTTCGGCACTAAGATAATGCTTAGCTTTTAAGGTAGCAATATGTTGATGAACTGTAGAAACAGAAGAAAGTTTAAAATGATAGGCAATCTCTTCTAAGGAGGGAGAATAACCGTTATTTTTTATGAAGTCGTGTATATAATCTAGTATCTCTTTCTGCCTTTTGGTTAACATTGTTGTAACTATAACCGAAAATAAACCGAAAGTCAAGAAATTTTTCTAAGATTTAAAGAACATTTGGGATGTTATTATTGGCCCTCTTATGTTAAAATATGCAAATATGAGTAGTCTTACCTATTTTGGCATTTTGCGAGCGCCGACAAGTTGGGCTAAGGTCACAAGAAAATTATGCGAGGCACTTGTTGATAAGGGCGTAGATTTAAACATATTTGAAAGAAAGGGATTTTTATACGATAAGAATTTCAAGATTTCAAGGAGGCTTACATCAAGGATTACAAATAAATTTAGAGAAGACGATATTGTATTTTGCTTTGAGCATCCGAGTATTTATAAATATCTAAGAGGAAGTTATAAGATAGGATTGCTTATATATGAAACATCAGCTTTACCTAAAGAGTGGGTTAAGAATATAAATGAATTTCTTGATTTGGTTATTGTGCCAAGCAGTTTTTGTAAAGAGGTTTTTATAAAAAGTGGCGTGGATAAGGAGATTAGAATTATACCCTACGGTTTTGATAAGGCAGAGTTTAATTTTAATATAAAACCTTTTGATATTCCAACAAATAAAAGATTTAGATTTCTTTCTATAATCAACCCGCATAAAAGGGAAGGACTTGTTGAATTGCTTATTGAGTATAATGATGTAGAAATGGGTAAGTACTTTTAGTGTGAGCAAGCGATATCCTGCATTTAAAGGAATTGTGAATTCAAGAAGCTAAAGTAATGATTATGCTATTTTTAAGTAAGAATCCTGCCCAGAAACTTTTGGAAAAGAAATCTTAACTCCCCTGCCTAAGGATTTAGCTATTTTTAGTATAGTCTCTAATGTTAAATTCTTTTCTTGAGCAGTCTCAATTTGAGAAATGAACTGTTGAGAAACTCCCAACTTTTTAGCAAGGTCGACCTGCCTAAGATGTTCCTTTTCTCTAAGCTCAGCTATCTTCTGGGCCAAAACCACCTTAGCTCTCTCAATTTCAAAGGCTTTTTTAAATTCTTTATTTTTTAATTCTTCATTTAAATGAATACCTATCTTTTCTAACCCAACCTTCTTCATATAAGTCACCTCACAATTCTAATTTTTCTATTTGTTTATGCTCCTCAATGAGCATTTTCCTTTTTATGCATAGTTTTAAATCTTCCCGTGGTATCTTTTTAGTTCTCTTCTTAATCGCATGAACTAAAACCGCATTATCTTTTAGGAAGAAGAAATAAAATATTCTGTTATCTTTTGGACGTAGTTCATAAATACCATTTCCTAAATAATCTGCCATAGGCCTATGGAGGTTATATCCTTGGTTTTTAAGTTCAATGATATAGGCGAAAATCTTTGCTCGTTCTTTTAAAGACAGAGATTTTATGAACTCTTTAACTGGATTATAACCTCTTTCATCTATAAAATAATAAATATTTGATAACATTTATACCACTAAAAATATACAAGATATATCTTGTATTGTCAAGTATATTTTAATCTTTAAAAAACATTCGAGATGTTATGATTAATTTTTTTATGTTAAAATATGCAAATATGAGTAGTCTTACCTATTTTGGCATTTTGCGAGCGCCGACAAGTTGGGCTAAGGTCACAAGAAAATTATGCGAGGCACTTGTTGATAAGGGCGTAGA
>VGKN01000194.1 GCA_016867055.1 Candidatus Omnitrophota bacterium | reverse complement strand
CATACTTTGACAGGTTTTATCCAGTATAAAGAGGAGAGGGAAGCATTCTTCAAAATGCTTAAGAAAGTCGGCTATATTGTCAAATCCAAACCTGTTTCCAGTGTTTATGACAGCACATCTGGAGATTATAAGAGAAAATGTAATTTTGATGTGGAAGTTAGTATAATAGCATTGGATAAGCTTCCCGAATATAAAGAATTGGTATTATGTAGCGGTGATGGTGATTTTGTGAAGTTATTGAAATATATCAAAGGAAAATTTAAGAAAACAACTGTAATAGCGCATAGGCATAGATTGAATTGGGAGTTGGCGAGTACTGCTAATAGAGTAATTACTTTGGAAAGTATCAAAACCGAATTAGAAAAAAAGAAAGGACTGCCGTAGCAGTCCTCATTCACCCTCCTAAGAGGGCTTTAGTCATTTCAATTGTAAGTTTACAATAATAGATAAAAAAGTCAAGTATATTTTTAGAAATTTTAAAAGGCGAGAAATACAAGAAGTGCTGCGGTAAGTAAAGAAAGTAACGAGTAAAAAGAGAATACAATAGGAATTCAATTGTCAAGCAAAATCAATAATAAGATTTTTGTTTTGGGTTCAGGTTTTTCTAAATGTTGTGGCTTGCCACTTGGAGGCAGAGAGTTATTTAGAGAATGTTTCAATAACGGAAGAAGAGGAAATTATCCAGAAGACAGCGATATAGTTCTTCGGATGTTGGAATTTTTTTATCCGAATTTTAAAGAAAATTTAGAAAATTTCCCAGATATAGAAGAATTCTGTACCTTGCTAATCGATAATACTATCCAATTTCCTAGAAATAAAACCCGGATTGAAAATGTATTAGAGGCCATAAAAAGACAAGTCTCTTTATTAATTAATACAAAACAAACAACACTAAAAGATGACTATAGAAATATTGAGCAATTTGCACGACAGCTTAAAGAAGGCGATATAGTAATTTCACTTAATTACGATACATTGGTTGAAAAAGCTCTTTTCAAAATTCACAAAGGCGAAAACATTATTTCATATATTTATAACAAAGATAAAATTTCGATATTAAAATTACACGGCTCTATAAATTGGTTGATAAAAAAGAATAAAATTAGAAAGCATGAAAAATTTGACTCTTATTTTTATGAACTATATGATAGCTATATTTCTAAAAATTTTGACTACGTAGGAGGGGATTTAACAGAAACAGACAATAATATTTATATATATAGTTCAATGATTTCCCCTTCTTATTATAAGAGACCGCATAATGAAATCTTGGGTAGAATTTGGGAGGAGGCATATAATATTTTAAGGGATAGCGGTAAAATAATTATAATAGGATATTCTATGCCGCCAGCAGATACAAATATCAGGCATCTTTTTAGTGCAATATCATATTCTGAATCTATAATAGAAATTATAAATCCTGACATAACTATAAAATATCGATTTGAAAATTGTTTTGGAAAAAATTTGAAATTTATCGAGACATATTTTGAACTAAGCGATTATAGTAAATAGAATAAACTTGAGTTATGATTTAATTATGGATATCGCTTTGAATAGAGGCTTTGTCCCACCTCGTAGGTGGGATAATTTATTTTTGGACAAGCAAAAGAAGTTACTCATAAGGACGCTCCAAGGGACGCTGGGGAGATGAAATTGCCCCCATATAAGATTCATAGTTAATAACCTTCTAATCAAAATCTTGGTTTTTAATGCAACCCAATATATTGCATAATTTGCCTAGTTTTTAGGCAAAAAGTATCTTGAAATAAATTCATTCCTTTGATACAATTCGTAAAACACCAAAGTCCTAACCATTAATAATAAGGAGGGATTATGCCGCGGCGCAAGGACATCAAGAAGGTTTTAATCATTGGTTCAGGCCCGATTATTATCGGACAGGCCTGCGAATTTGATTATTCAGGTACCCAGGCATGCAAGGCACTGCGTGAGGAGGGTTATGAAATAGTTCTCGTAAATTCCAACCCCGCCACTATTATGACTGACCCCGGGATGGCGGACCATACATATATTGAACCCCTTACCACAGAAAGCGTAGAAAGGATTATTGAGAAGGAGCGCCCGGATGCGCTACTTCCGAATTTGGGCGGTCAGACAGGATTAAATCTTGCGTCAAGCCTGCATAGGGCAGGGGTTCTAAAAAAATACGGCGTGCAGATTATTGGGGTGAAAGCTGATGCCATAGAGCGCGGGGAAGACCGCGAGGCATTCAAAGAGACAATGCGTAAACTCAATATCCCCATACCTCGCTCGGAAATCTGCCATTCGGTTGAAGAGGCAGAGCGTGTTGCAGAGGAATTGAATTATCCTGTAGTAATACGCCCTGCATATACACTGGGTGGCACAGGCGGTGGTATAGCGTATAATTCGGAGGAACTGCGTTTTTATGCTAATAGGGGTCTTTCTGCAAGCCTGATTGGCCAGATTCTCGTTGAGGAGGCAGTTATCGGCTGGGAAGAGCTTGAGCTTGAGGTGGTGCGCGACGAGAAGAATCAGAAGATAACCGTTTGTTTTATAGAAAATATAGATGCTATGGGTGTTCATACTGGCGATAGCTTCTGCGTTGCGCCCATGCTTACGGTTAGCGAGAAACTGCAGAAGGTTATGCAGGAGTTATCATACAGGATTGTAGAGGCAATCGGGGTTGTCGGGGGAACTAACATCCAGTTTGCGCATAACCCTAAAGACGGACGTTTAGTAGCAATTGAAATAAACCCGCGCACATCGCGTTCATCTGCCCTTGCCTCCAAGGCAACAGGGTTTCCTATTGCGCGCGTTTCCACGAAGCTTGCCGCAGGGCTTACGCTTGATGAGATTCCATACTGGAGAAAGGGCACGCTTGAAAAATATGAGCCCTATGGCGATTATGTAGTAGTGAAATTTGCCCGCTGGGCATTTGAAAAGTTTCCAAAGGCAAAGGATATCCTGGGTACGCAGATGAAGGCCGTGGGTGAGGTAATGAGTATAGCCAAGGATTTTAAGGAGGCGTTCCAGAAGTCAATCCGCTCCCTTGAAATCGGAAGGTACGGGTTAGGGTTTGCCAAGGATTTTAACGAACTCTCGCTCGGGGTGTTAAAAGAGAGACTTATATTTCCCTCGAGCGAGCGTGTCTTTCTTATGTATGAGGCGCTGCGAAAAGGGATGAGTGTTGATGAACTCTATCAGATAACGTATATCGGAAGATGGTTTATAAACCAGATGAAGGAGTTGGTGGAGTTTGAAGAGGGACTGCTTAAAGATTCGTGGGAGGTGCTTACTGATGCAAAATTGAGGAAGGCAAAGGAGTTGGGTTTTGCGGACAAGTATCTGGCAAAACTCTTTAAGATAAAAGAGAAAGATGTGCGAAAAAGACGCCACTCTCTTATAGGTAACGCTCGCTTTGAGCCGGTGCCGGTAAGCGGGGTTGAGAATGCTGCTTATTATTATTCTACGTATAGCCCGGGCGAGGATAGGGTAGCTGTTTCAGAGTGCAGAAAAATTCTGATTTTAGGTGGAGGGCCAAACCGTATAGGTCAGGGGATTGAATTTGATTATACGTGCGTGCATGCTGCGTTTGCCCTGCGCGACGAGGGCTATGAATCTATTATGATAAACTGTAACCCCGAGACCGTATCTACAGATTATGATACCTCAAATAAACTCTATTTTGAACCCCTAACTATTGAGGATGTGCTGACAATTTATGAAAAGGAGAAACCCGAAGGAGTAATTGTGCAGTTTGGAGGCCAGACCCCGCTTAATATTGCCCAGGAATTACAGGATTGTGGGGTTAAAATTTTGGGAACCAGCCCCCAAAGCATTGCCTTTGCCGAGGACCGCGAGCTTTTTCGCAGAAAGATGATAGAGCTTGGCATCCGCCAGACAGAAGGCAAAACAGTATTTTCCCTGGAAGAGGCGGTCCAGACAGCAGAAAAAATCGGT
>VGKN01000193.1 GCA_016867055.1 Candidatus Omnitrophota bacterium | reverse complement strand
TGAGACTGATATCTTTGATTAAATCTAAATTTACGCCACTTACGGGTTTTTCCATTTCTTGGATAGGCACACTACTAAATATCTGACGTTTTCTTATCTCTTGCAGATAAGATTCATAAGGCTTCATATCAAAAGCTGGCTCCATCTTTAGCTCGTTAGTATTTTCTTTGAGTGTTATTTGAGGCAACTTAATTTTATTCAAGCCGACAAAAGGGTAGATAAAGGAAATTGCTAAATAGATGCAAGATACCACTAAGGCGAACGAGACAATCCTGCGTATCCCCAGAAAGGATAGATACCTTTGGGTCAAGGAGTATACTGAATGTTTAATCTTGGGTTGTGAATTCGCTACTTTTAGAGGAGATTTATTATCCATGCCTATAGCATCTTGTCTCTTTTGACCCTTTATTAACCTTAATAATTTCTCCTCAGGAGAAGTGTTACTTTTCATATTCCCTTCTCTGGGCAATTAGTTCGTTTATTGTCTCCATATCTACTACCACACGCTCATTCATCACAATCGTCTCTAAGGCATCGTGGCAGAGCATGGCTATCCTGCGCGGATAACCTTGGGTTTGTTGATAGATTAATCTTATTGCCTCATCTGAAAATAGATTATTTTGGTTACTGTATCCTGCCTGTTTTAATCTGAATTCTATCATCTCCTTGGTTTCGCTTTCATCAAGTGGATTAATAGTATATTTTAATGAAACACGGTCCATAAAATTACGGATACGCTTTATACGAGGAAGTAATTCTACCTGAGCCATAATTATTAGTTGCAGGAGTTTATATTCGTTCGTTTCGTAATTTAAAAGCATCCTTAAAACCTCTAAATTCTCCGGGGTTATTTTTTGCCCTTCATCAATAAGCAGAATAATTGTTTTGTTCTCATCCACGCCCTTTTGAAACAGGTATTTTTCTAAGGCCTCCTTAAAGTCTAAGGTGGACTTAAAGACAGGCATTATGTCAAACATCCTAACCAGATTTAAAAGAAATTGGAATTCAGATTTATAACTAGGGTCTAAAATCATATGGAAGATAAAATCATTTTCATCCTTGAAGGTCCTAAGAAGGGCGCGCGCAAGAGTAGTCTTTCCTGTGCCTACATCCCCTAGGATAAGACTTAGACCCCTGCGCAGCCTAATAGCGATTTCTAAACGCTTAAGGGCGGTGTCGTGACCACTAGAGCGATAAAAAAATTCGGGGTCTGGACTAGTAGAAAAGGGCTCTTTCTCTAAGTTGAGGACTTTAAAGTAACTCATCCTTGATTTCTCCGATAGACTTGCCCTCTTTTCTTAAGGAGCGTATTTTTTTTAAGCTCTCAAAGGTAGAGTCATCAAAATAGCGAAAGTTTGTTTCAGGGCTACGCCCAATTTCTTTAATCAACCCAATTTTAAGATAGTATTTTAATGTATAAATAGAATATCCTGTTAATCTTGCTAAGTCTTTAATTAAATAGATGTTAGGAATAATTCCTCCATTTACTCTCTATATAGAGAGTATAGCACTTTCTAAAAATATGTCAAGTAAAATAATTTATCTGGATATAATAAGATATCTGAACAGTGTACATAATTAGGTTAAGTCTCTCGGTTACGGTAAGGAGGCCCGTATCGTCTGACGGATACGTTGTTCGGCCAATAAGACCTAAGACGTAAACCAAAAACGCCTAACGAAACAGGTATCGTTACCCTAACCCTTAGACGATGTCAAGGGAATTCCCATGGTACGGGGCGAAGTTAACATATGTAATTCTGCTACAACTGCTTATGGTAAAAGGTTCATAAAATTGTTTTTGGAAGTGAGATTATTTTCCATTTGGGAGATATAAATATATTGACAAAAAAATACCTATCTTTTATAATACAACCTCAATTTTAATAAAAAGGCATTATAATTATGGGTTTCTATGGTGGCGTCCATCCAAAAACAAATAAAGAAAAAACAGCGAACCTTAGCATAATAGAAAACCCCCTTCCGAAAAAGGTAATCGTTCCTCTTTTACAGCACACTGGAAGTATGTGCGAACCCACTGTTAAGACCGGTGATGAGGTATCTGTTGGAACAAAGATAGGCATATCATCCAAGTTTATATCAAGCCCCATTCATTCAAGCGTATCCGGTAGGGTAATTAGTATAGAAGAAATGCCCCATCCTGTTGTCGGTAGATGTTTATCAATTATTATAGAATCCGACGGAAAGGATGCAAGGGCTCCTTCAGTTGGGGTCTTAAGAGATTATAATAATCTTTCAAAAGAGGAAATCTTAAAGATAATACAGGAATCAGGTATTGTTGGTTTAGGGGGCGCTATGTTCCCAACCCATGTAAAACTTATTCCGCCTGCTGATAAACCAATTGATAGTGTTATTATAAACGGGGTTGAATGCGAACCATATATAACCTGCGACCATGCTCTTATGCGCGAAAAGCCAAAAGAGATTATAGAGGGGCTTAGAGTTATAATGAAAATCTTGGATGTTAAAAGGGCATTCATAGCGATTGAGAGTAATAAACAAGATGCAATTCAAATAATGAAAAAGAATCTTAATGGACTATTGAATATAGAAGTTATAGCGCTTAAGGTCAAATATCCGCAGGGAGCCGAGAAACAACTGATAAAGGCTATTTTAAATAGAGAGGTCCCCTCAGGTAAACTGCCTTTTGATGTGGGTGTTATTGTGCAGAATGTTCAGACAGCCTTTAGTATATACGAGGCACTGTCGCATTCAAAACCACTTTATGAGAGAGTGGTAACATTTAGCGGAGGTGCTTTAAAAAATCCAGCCAATCTAAGAGTTAGAATCGGCACGCCTATAAAAGAGGTTGTAGAATTTTTAGGCGGAGTTTCTGATAATCTCTCAAGGATAGTATTTGGTGGCCCAATGATGGGGATTGCACAGTTTACTACGGATGTCCCTATTATAAAAGGTACCTCTTCAGTTTTATTTTTTACAGATAAAGAGATATTCTCGGGTGAATATGGATGCTGTATAAGGTGTGGAAGGTGTATTGAGGCTTGCCCTGCAAAGATAATGCCTGCAAACCTGGGTCTTGCTGTGGAAAGCTTGCGTTACGATATAGCCTTGGAATTTTCTCCCCTTGATTGCTTTGAGTGCGGCGTATGCAGTTATATATGTCCCACAAAAAGACCGCTTTTACATTTTATAAAATTGGCAAAGTTAAAGGCAAGACAGGTTGCATAATAAAAGTTATAGCGTTATTGAGTTATAGAGTTATTACATTTAAACCCTACAACCCTATAACGCAAGCAACCCAATAACCAAAATGGATAATTCGCTAACCATAACAATCTCTCCCCATATAAGAGATAAAGACAACCTGCGCCTTATAATGTGGCAGGTGGTGTTAGCACTAATACCCGCTGGTATTGCAGGCATATATATCTTTGGCATAAGAGTAATTTTGGTGATACTTAGCGCAGTATTTGGAGCACTTTTAGCAGAGCTTGCTGGGGAATTCTTATTAAAGAGGTCTATTACCATATTAGATGGAAGTGCATTTATAACCGGGCTTCTACTTGCATATAATCTTCCACCCGGAGTTCCTCTATGGCTTGCCTTTGTAGGTTCATTCTTTGCGATAGCAATAGGAAAACTTGCCTTTGGGGGTATAGGATATAACATATTTAATCCCGCACTGGTTGGAAGGGTTTTTCTTATGGCATCCTGGCCGACGTATATGACCACCTGGCAGGCTACGAGGTGGCAACCGGATGCGACAACAACAGCTAGCCCCCTTGGATTATTAAAACATGGAACAACCGCACATTTACCAAGTTACTGGGACCTATTTATTGGAAACAGACCGGGATGCATTGGAGAGGTGTGTATAATCACATTGTTAATCGGAGCAGCGTTTTTGTTTTTTAAAGGATACATCAGTTGGCATACGCCTTTAAGTTTTATAATAACAACGGGTGT
>VGKN01000192.1 GCA_016867055.1 Candidatus Omnitrophota bacterium | reverse complement strand
GAAACCAACAAGGGTAGGAGTTCCTAGTGGAGGATAATTTCTATCGTAAGTAGGGGGAATGAATAAAGCTACTCTCTCTTCTTCATTTTTCATTCTTCATTGTTATCTCAATTACAAATCGGATTTCTTACATTGCTTTTTCGGATACTCGCCTAGCTATAACACTAAATGCAGTATTTAAACAAGACTCTATCTCCCAAGGATGAACATTATTGATCTTTTGACATTCCTTAATAAGTCTTATTCCTTTATTATCTTTGCCTAACATAACATAAGCCAGCCCCAAAGAGGTTTTTGCCTTTATATGTTGCGGTTTAAGTTTGAGCACCTTCTTATAATATCTTATTGCCTTATCAAATTCCCCTCTTAAATTATAATAATGTGCTACTATATAGTTAACCTCTGGGTTATTTGGAAATCTCCTCAAATTTTCAAATACGTCATGGTAATACCACTCTATTTTTTCTATCTTTTTCTGTTTGTTTCTTGCTATGTCCAAGTGATGAAAAATAATATTAGAATTACCCACCTTATCTGATCTGCCTCGTAACGATTCATTAACCGACGGATATATAGGTCTGGAATAAAATATCCCCTCTTTATTTTTAAATATTCTTACTGCGCTAAGGAGAATATACGAACCTGACCAATCAACCTGATAAAGATTTCTTAAGTTAACGCGAGAATCCAAGTAATGCCTAAGAAGAACTCGATAAGCAATATATCTATTGTTGCTTGATATTAGTTTCCGGATGTTTTGATAATCTCCTATATCAACAAACTCATCTGCATCGATACAAAGCATCCAATCTGTTCTGCATTTATCAAGAGTAAAATTACGTGCGCCAGATTCGTTAGTATTCCATTTATAATGGAATAATCGAACTTTAAATTTCTTGATTATATCTATTGTCTTATCGGTTGAACCCGTATCAGTAATAACAATTTCATCGGCGATGGGTTGGGTATTCTTAATTACCTTCTCTATAAATTGCTCTTCATTTTTAACAATCATTGCCACTGTAAGCAT
Organism: Candidatus Omnitrophota bacterium; assembly: GCA_016867055.1. The sequence goes on along the minus strand of VGKN01000192.1, from coordinate 2,917 downwards.
TGGCATCCTAAAATTCCTCGTTTAGATTAAGGTATATTCGCGTTTAATCTTCTCACAAACTTAATGACCTTCTTATCCTTCACAAACCCTAAACTATAACAAGGAATATTCTTAATCAAATCCTGACAAAATGAAACTATATTTTCTAAGCACGCCTTATCCCAAAAAGTGGGGAAAAGTGCAGGATAAAGCAAATTAAATGCCTCTCTTTTAGAAATCTGCCTTATGGTATTTTTAGGGGTATGATGAATAAAGAATATCTTTTCTAATGGTGCTGAGTCAATACGCGAGACAAGATAATCACTAAATTCGCCATGCCAGGGAGAACCATAGATAAAGAATTCGCCTTTGCGTCTGCGCACAATAATCCGGTCGTCGTTTAAGACCATTGCCTTTGATTGTTTATGCCATATTCTGGCGGTAGTACTCTTACCGCTGCCAGACTTACCAGTAAAAAGTAAACCCTTGCCATCTAAATCCTTTATTCCCACAGAATGGGTAAAGATACCCTCATTTTTCATAGCACAATAGTTTATCAATAGAACTTGTAGGAAATCATAGATGATATCAATTACATCCCAGACAAATTCTTTATTTCCTTGGCTTCCATTTTTTGAGTTCTGACCTTTGTTGCGCGGTGGCTCAATCGTGTCTCTGGGTAATAAATAAGCAGCTACTTCATCAAAGGTCTTATTTACAAGCATAAGTTGTTTCTTACCTTCAAGCGAACTTTTATAAATGTAGCCATTATCTTTCTTGCATAAACGCCAGTTCTCATTGCCATCCTGGAAATGGTAGGTGATAAAGATATCTTTAGTATCGGTAACCTCTGGCAATCTATCCACTATGTTAACCTTAATTAAAATACTCGGCCTATCTTTTCCTTTATAAAAAAAATTCTTAAAGCGTTCATCAACTCGAACTCTTCTTTCTTCTTTAGTAAGTTGCTGCGTAGGAAAGCGACTCTCCATCTGGATAACTACATCAGCAATCCGTAATTTAATTTTGTATGGGTAGGTTAGTTTGTTAGCCGACTCTTTTACCATTTATTCAATCTAATCTTCTGCGCACGACCTTATTTATTTCTTTTTCAAATAATGCTGTTTTGCCTATCTTTTTATAGCATCTGGCGAGGGCAAGATTAACACTTTTATCTTTGGGGTTTATCTTTTCTTCCTTCCTTAATGCCTTTATGGCCTGCTGATAATTCTTTAACCCCTCATAGCCAAGACCTAAGGTCGAATACGCTCCGCTTCCTTTATAATTTAATCTCAAAGCCCTCCTTATATTCCTAATGGTTTCTTTATATCTATTTAGTCTAAAATATGCCTCGCCGATTTTTACATAATTTTGGGCTTTGTTATCACTAATAAAAGATTTTTTTAAATCTTTTTTGTATAAGCGTATAGCTTTTCTTTCTTCCTCTTTATTTCTTTTAATGAAAGTATTTCTATTTATTAGGACTGCCTTTGTAAATAGCGCATTACAATAACCGCATTCATCACACCTTAGATGACAATGGAGCATCTTTTCAAAAAAATTACCTTTAGTGCACATATCGTAATCTACATATTCAAAATAATTAAGCCCCGGCGAGTCAAGTATAGTGAGAAGATTACCCTTAAAATACCTACTGATATAAGCCTTAAGACAAAGGTTGATTTTCTGTGTAGGGAAAACCCTTGTGGATAATTTATAGTAATCTATGAATTGGTCATAATAACCTAACGCCTCTGGAGGAATAAAAGGTATGCGAAACAGTTTTAAAGGCTCCTTCTGATATATCTCCATACAGAATTTATCCATAAAGACATCTTCTATGGGTTTTGTCGGTAGCTTACATTTAGTTGATAGGTAATTATAATGACTGATCCTATAAGGACAGTTACTCAGGCAGCCTTCGTTAAGCATTATCCGTATCTGAAGACCAGTTTTATTCTTTATCTCCTTTATCAGAGGGATATTACGGTTTATATCGCGGTCAATGGTTAAGACATCCACCCCTAAATCTTTAAGGTATAAAGCATGCTCTACAGTCCTTACGTAGCAATTAACAGATGATTCTATCCTTATATCATTTATTTCCTTCCGTATTCTACTGATATAAATAGGATTTGTAATTACCAGGGACTTAAGTCCTATATCTTTTAATTTCTTTATATACTTTAATACATTTTTTAAAAAAACCTCTGTCAATCCAAACTTGCCTTCATATGTTGCATTTAATAAAAGTTGAGGTGTAATATTTAAGGAAGCGCATTTTGTAATAATCTTGGGGACCTGGTTTATGTAATCTTTAGATTGCGGAATATATCTTCCTGTCCCTAAGTAATGTTCGGGTATAGGAAAATAAAGCGCCTCAATATTATCTTTATAGGTATCCAAAAGGTCTAACAATTTAATATCGTGATTATATCCTATCGAGAACTTCATTTTAAAACTTTATTTTGAGCAACTTATCTAATCTCTCTTTCTGCCTTATGGTTTATACTAACTCCTAATTATATTATTTATTCATTATTAAATAATTTCCCATAACTAAAAAATCTATTTTGTATTTTGCTTTATTTGATTCCTTTAATGTTCTTAGTGCATCGCTAGGAGAATCTACTATCGGTTCTTTAATATTAAGTGACGTATTACATAACATCTCAATGCCACTTAATTTACTAAATTCTTTTAAAAGTCCATACATTTTATCATTTTGCTCTTCTGTAACAGTTTGAACCCTAGAGGTTCCATCTATATGAATAACCGCTGGTATTTCTTTTATTTTGGACTTTTTTACTTTAGGATTAAATAACATATATCTATAATCGCTATTTGATTCAAAAAACTGAGATAAAGTTTCTCTAGTCATAATAGGTGCAACTGGTCGCCAAGGTTGACGTTTCTTAATACAATTTAATTTCTTCTT
>VGKN01000191.1 GCA_016867055.1 Candidatus Omnitrophota bacterium | reverse complement strand
GATTTAGAGTGGACAAAAGAGGCATCAGTGATTGAGGAGAAAGCCTATCGGGATACCTGGGGCAGAGGCTTAGATTCCTATCTCCAGATGATGTATGACCGTTTGGTGCTAATGAGGGAGCTTTTAGCAGATAATGGTTCCATCTATGTCCACTTAGACTGGCATGTGGGGCATTATGTGAAGATTATCATGGATGAAATTTTTGGAAAGGAGAATTGTAGAAATGAAATAATCTGGTGTTATACTGGTCCATCGAGACAAAGTAAAGATTTTCCCGATAAGCACGACGTTATCTTGCGATACACTAAATCAGAAAACTACATATTTAACATTGATATACTCCGAGTGCCTTATAAAAAATCAAGCTTAGCAACAGGACGCACTACGCTCACAGGGCGAAAGGACGATGAATACCTCTTAGAACTGGATAAAAGAGGGAAACTTCCTGAGGATTGGTGGGCGGATATAGCTACTATAGGATATAAGCACAGTGAAATTTTGGATTTCCCCACCCAGAAACCCGAAGCTCTTTTAGAGCGTATCATCAAAGCATCTTCCAACGATGGCGACCTTGTAGCTGACTTATTCTGCGGATCAGGGACAACCTTAGCCGTTGCCGAAAAATTGGGCAGACGATGGATAGGTGCAGACCTCTCCAAGTTTGCCATCCATACCACCCGTAAGCGACTCTTAGACATCTCTGGCTGTAAGCCCTTTGAAGTCCTAAATCTGGGCAAATACCAAAAGGCAAAACTGAAAGAGAATGGTGTTAGCCGATACATTGACTTTATTCTGAAACTCTACCGTGCCGAATCTTTATCAGGATATATGACCCTTCATGGCAAGAAAGGCGGCAGAATGGTGCATATTGGGGATGTAGACTCCATCGTAACCGAGAGGGAAATAAGAGAGACGGTAAAGGAATGTGAAGTGGCAGGGATAAGGTCTGTGGATGTCCTTGGCTGGGACTTTGAGATGGGGTTACATGATTTGGTTGATAGGATAGGTGATGAGTATTCGGTCAAGATACGGCTGGTGCAGATTCCACGAGAGGCATTGGAGGTCAAGGATACATCCAGGGAAGAGGTCAAGTTCTTTGACCTGAATTATCTTGAGATAGAGCACAAGTTGAATGGAAAGACCCTGACCATTGCCCTGAAGGATTTTGTGATTTCTAACCCTGAGTATCTCCCTGAAGAGGTGAGGGAGAAGATTAAGAAATTCACCGACTACATTGACTACTGGGCAGTGGACTTTGATTACAAAGATGACACATTTCACAATATGTGGCAGTCTTTCAGAACACGAAAGCATCCAGCATTAGAGACAAAATGCTCTTATACATATGAAAAAACAGGAAAGTATCAAGTGCTGATAAAGGTCGTAGATATTTTTGGGAATGATACGAATAAACTTATGAATATTTAGATATGGAGGTATAAAGTGAGTAGAAAATATAATAATCCACCTATTGTGGAGGCGTTGTGCGAGTTTCAGTTTGTTCCCAGTCAGCCGTCGGATATGACTATTCCGGGACTTCTCTATGAAAAGATTAAAGAAGAATTTCCTGAAAGACGGCAGCAAATGGGCTTCGGGGTAGGCATACAGCCTAAAGAAGGAGGGATGACAGAACAAAGATTCGAGCTAGCCCCACCCAGGATGCAATTTCTCCGTCCTGATAAATCTGCCTTAGTTCAGGTTGGTCCTGATCTATTAACGATTAACTATCTGAAGCCTTATCCTACATGGGAATTGTTCAAGCCTCTAATTTTAAAAAACTTGGAAATATATCAAGCTATTACGAAACCAAAAGGATTCAAGCGCGTAGGACTTCGATACATTAATAAAATTGAATTTGATGAGCATCCAATAGAATTGACCGAATATTTTAATTATTATCCATTTATTCCAACTACTTTGCCACAAATGCATGAGACATTTCAGGTCAGGGTTGAGATTCCCTATGAGGAAGGACATGATCGTCTGCTTCTAACTTTGGCAAGTGCAATTCCAGAAAAGCCAGACGTTCTTTCTTTGTTGCTTGATCTTGACTACATTATGGCTATACCAGAGCGTATTGCACTTAATCAAGTCTATGACTGGATTGAAAAGGCGCATACAACGGTTGAAAACGCTTTTGAAGCTTGTATTACCGATAAATGCAGAAGCCGTTTCGGGGAGGAGAAATAATGCAATTAATACCAACCAAACAATACCATCAGCCATCTACTGAGTATCATAAAAGGCCTCTCTTGATAGATTGGATTGAATCTCCAACAGAGATATGGAAAAGTCAAAGAATGTCGGTTTTTGTTTTCTTGCCTATTGATGAATTTATAAGACAATCCGAGGGAGAATGCTCAGTGTTCCTCAGACCTGTAAAAGATATTGAACTACTGGAGCGTTTCTATACCTTCAATAACCCGATCGAGGTAAAAAGATTTCTCTTGACGCATGATTATCTTATTAACCCTCTTTTCGAAGCCCGTAGACAAATTAAAAGAGTATTTGGAGAAAACATTGTAGAGGTTTGTTTGAAGTATGACAGGGATCCGGAAGAAGATTTTGAAAGACTCTTTATTATAGTCAAGATTAATCTATCTCCTGATCGATCCCTTGATCTATTAGATAAATTCGATGAAGAATGGTGGCTTGATGTTGATGATGAGATTAGAAAATTCCTTGAGGTGGATATTGAACCTATGTTCCATAGTTAATGGTAGTTAATGGTGAAAAAGTATGGGTTTTGATTGGAAGTTATACATCCAGTTAGCTGATGAACTGATAACCTATCAGAGAACGGCAAGTTTTCAAGAAGCCTATCTGCGCACAGCTATAAGCCGCTCGTACTACGGGGTATTTTGCATTGCAAGAAATTTTCTCACAACCAAAGGCATATCCATTCCGCCAATCAATACGCATAAGTTTGTGAGAGAACAATACCTATCTTCTCAAGACAAAGTAGAAAGAAAAATAGGCGACAGTCTAAATCGCTTGTGGCGGAGAAGGAAGGATGCTGACTATGAAGATGAAGCGACTATTGACATCAATAGGGCAAAGACTGCGTATCAAATGGCTCTCCGAACTATGGGCAACTTAACAAACGTAGGAGCGATTTAGTGGCTGTAATTAACCTTGATATAAGAATCAAACACGCCCTCCAGACTTGGAGAGAAAAGAACTACGAAGGGGCGAGCCCTGTTACCAAGAGGCTCCTTGAGTTCTGGTTCAAAGAGGAGCATATCCTGCCTGATGCCTCACGCTTTGAGTTCTGGCGATGCCAACGGGAAGGAATAGAAGCCCTGATCTACATCTATGAGGTCTGCAAATACCAGAGCCTCTATGATTTGGCACGGGGCTTTGGAGTTAGTATCCCCGTTGACCCAACAAAAGACCTCTGGCCCAAATATTGTTTCAAAATGGCTACCGGTTCTGGAAAGACCTGGGTGATGGCCTTGGCCATAGTCTGGCAGTATTTCAATAAAATTTTTGAAACAGACAACGGCGTTCATTATTCCAGCCATTTTCTTCTCCTTGCCCCTAATCTTATTGTGCTGGATAGGCTATATGGGACATCAGAAGAAGGTGAGATTGATAAAAGTGGTTTTGCTAATAACGCCATTCTCTATAATTTCCCCTTTATCCCACCTGCGTGGCAGGCGGATTTTGATTTACAGCTCATCTTCCAGAGTGAAGTTATTCCGAGAACAGGAAGGGGTATCCTGCATCTGACCAACATCCAGCAGATTTACGAGAGAGAAGCAGAGGGTCCTGTTAATCCATTAGACGAGGTTCTTGGCCCTAAGCCTAAGCGTGAAGAAGATGCTATTTACGATTCCCTGCGAACAGAGCTCTCTCATTATGACGACCTGATGGTCTTAAACGATGAGGCTCACCATGTCCACAGCGATGATTTAGAGTGGAACAAGGTCATTGGCTATCTGGATTCAACACTTAAAAAGCGGAACGGCAGC
>VGKN01000190.1 GCA_016867055.1 Candidatus Omnitrophota bacterium | reverse complement strand
ACTATGTGTAATACTTCATGGATAATCTTTACTAATAATTCATCGCCTTCTACATCCTGTGGGAAGAAGATCGCTCCATAAATCATTACTCCATCGGTAATACCGCCCCCCATTTCCTCAAAAACATCTCTGTCTACAAATACAACTCGTTTTTCTACCTCTTCTACTAATTTCATTAGTCTTTGGTCTACCTGCCGTTCAGAAAATTCCTTTTGCAAAATATGCTGTGCAGTCCTAATGGTCTCTCCCTGGGATTGAGAGGACGCTGTTTTGGATAGCATCAGGCGAGCTCGCTGAGCCCTCCTAACTCCATAATCAAGTTCAATCTTTGCTTCTCCCTCTGGGCCAAATTCTAATAATCCTATCAAGTTTTGTAATTCAAATGGTGTTATCATAAATGTTGGGTCTTCTGGAGTAGGACCTGTTGGGCCATATTTCTCAATTAACTTTAGTAGACGGGCAAACTTAGCTTCAAGTGTCTCAGTAACTGGGGCAACTTCTGTGACTGCAACTCTGGCTTCGACAGGTGCGGCTTCGGTTTGAGTGACTCCTTCTGCGACTGGGGCAACTTTTGTGATTGCAACTCTGGCTTCAGCTGGCGCGGTTTGTTCGGTGCTGGTAACTTCCTCCAATAACACAAAAACTGTCTCGTCTTCAGAGTTTCTCAGCTTAAACTCAGTGCCTCTTGGAACATAGTATCCCGTGTCTCGTCCGAATATAATATAAGACCGCTCTTCTAGTTCTAATTGTACTTTACCCGTTACATAATGTAGATAAATAGGGTTGCTATTAGTAATTATAACTCCTTCTTTTGGTCCTAATTGAACTAAGCGTGTCGAATCCTGAATTACAACTGGCTTTTCTTGGGCATTCTTAATAGCAACTGCCCATTCTTCATCCATCCAAGAAGTGTCAGGAGAAACTAATCCTAACCTATTAGCCAGGAAAACCTTTGATTCTAACGTCAATAGGTTTAAATCAATAAAACCTGCAATCTTAATCAATGTGTGTCCGGCTAACCCCCGTTTTTCATCCCAAAGCTCATCAAAGCGCTCTCCTAATAAAGGCTCTGCTTTAAACTTTAACAAAATTGGATCAAGCGCACCCGTCCTATATCTTTCATCCTCATCCAATATTTCTAATATTTCGTGTAATACTAATGGGGCTGCTTCTTCTTCAGAAATCATTCGACCAAGAGTTCGTGCACGAAGTTGTACCCAGTATTCAGCCATTTCCTGCTGTGCTGAGACGTTATTTTGATATCGAGAACCGAGCTTACCCTTTTGCTTAAACGCCATCCGCACAAGTCCAAGAAAAGTTCCCTTGTAAACAACTTTGGCAGCAGCAGCTTCGGCTGGCGTGGCTTTGGCTGGCACGGCTTCGGCTGGGGCTGTTGATTCAAGGAATTGTTGCGCCTTAGTCCTAATTGACTCATAAGGAGAATTGAGAAACGCTTGCATCGCGTTTTGACGCTGAAGACCCATCTCTCCTAAGTTACTAACCCAGTCGTGGATCATGGTGAGAACTATATGCTGGACTCTCTCGTCAGGATCCCTTGAGTAAGCACCTAAAACATTCACAAGATCGGGATAATGGACCGTTAACCTCCTAAAAAAATGAATGGCACTTAGTCTAATCCGTGGATCAGATGATTCCAAAAGTTCCGGAAGATCAAACTGTCTTGTTGATAGGTCAATTCCTTGGATTGCCTCCCATTGTGTAAAGTGATACTGAACGCCTATCTTCTGTAAGTACGTTTCGTATAACGCTCTGTCCTGAGGATCGTTCACATCAAGCTCAGTTTTTCCAGCTGGCCATTGAACATGGTCAGCAACGTTAAAAAGATTGTATAAATAGAGGGGGTCGAGAAATGTCTCAGGATTGTTTAATGCCAATGTGTCAAAATCAGTGATTCCATCATCACCAGTCAGGAGGGCAAGGGTCGTGTTTCCTACATTGGAGGAAAAGTTAAATCCTAGGTCATATGGAGACGGTAAGGCTTGGTGAGACTTTGAGTGGTTATGGATGTAGATATCAAAGGGATAAAGCAATCTATCATCTAATGGAAATCTATGAAGTTCGCCTTTAATAGCAACCCATTCGCCAGTCCCCCGTATTCGCAGGAAACATATTTCAATAGCGAATTTTTTCCTTAACTGTTCTATAGTAGTGATTCCTGAAACCCTGAACATGGTACCTAAAGGAGTATCCTCTCGTTCAAAGGTAGTAATAACCTGTTCAAGAGGCATCTCTTCTAATTTACCCATCTTTTCCAATTCCAGCTGGGTATCTCTATTGAGCCTCTGACGTATGCTAGCCCGTTGTTCGTTGGATAATAATGACAAGAGCCCCTTGGCTGGCATGGCTTCGGCTGGCTTTAGGAATGAGACTCCTAACCCTGCTATAAAAGCTTGCAGTCTTTCAATGGATACATCAATACCCAAGTTATGTGTAAGGTACGCTGAATATATATCTTGCTGGTTGGTTTGGAGGTTGGTCAATGCGTCTTTTAGGGAGGCTATAACTTCTGCTTGAGGCTTATCTTTATTTAACCATATGAAGGTAATGGCAAATAGCTCTGCCACAGAAGGCGGTGAGCGGAAGGTATGGATAAGCTCTTCTGCGCCCCTTAAGAGATATTGACCTTCCTGGTAATCTAATCTTATAGGGGCTAATTGAGGTAATAATTCTTCGGTTAGGCATTTTTTCAATAGGGCTTCTTTAATACAACTTATGAGTCCAATACGCCCTGAGGCATCCTTAGGCTCAAGCGCAAGGATATTTTGATATGCCTTAATGGCTTGGGCATAATAGCCTGCTTTTTTGCAAGCTTCAGCAATTTCTAAGCAGAATATAATAAGGCCTTGGGGGGATAAGGCATTATTAGGTTCAAGGGCTCTTCGGTATACCTTAATAGCCTCAGCGTGATTACCTGCTGCAGTGTAAGTTTTAGCAAGCTCTAAATAGGAATCAACAAGGCGGTGGATAGCAATCTCTTCCTCGGGGTCAAGTTCAAGAACCCTTTGATATACCCTGATCGCCTCATCATATCTGCCTAATGCTATATAGGCATAACCGAGTAGATTTAATACTGAAATTTCATCGGGTTTAAGCTTAAGATGATTATTAAATGCTTCTATGGCTTCTTCATACCTATCTGAGTTATAACAGAGATTACCATATGATATATAAGCGGCAATAAGGCTTTCTTGGGCTTTCTCATCACCAGGGGTTAATTCAAGAATCCTTCGGTATGTTGCAATCGCCTCAGCAAATCTTTCTAATCTCATATAAATTTTGCCAACCTCTTGGTAGGCTAAAATATAGTCAGGTTTAAGTTCAATTGCCTTTAGATATTCTAAAATGGCTTCATCATATTTTCCTGATTTGGCGAAGTCAACGCCGCGTTGGTAACATAAGATAGCGGCATCAGCTTGCCCGGCAGAAACAGCACCTCCTGCTACGGCTGGCAAGGTAGGTAACTGGGGCAATCCACTTGGTGCAGGCGGCTGCTTCTCTACTACGCGGTGAAGGCCTAACATTCTTCCTTTTAATGTAAACTTAACCATTTGTATCGAAGCTCTTATATCTGTTTCTAAAGAATCAAAGAAACCATCGCGCACAAGGTTAAAATGCTCCTGTAATGCTGAGAGTTTTATGCCGTTTGCATCCGCATAAAGTTTTAGGAGGGGCGAGATATCTCCCATTCTGGACATCTTAGAAAGCTGTATCCTATTCTCTTTTTTCTCCCAGTCAAATATACCCCTTTCTTTTAAATCATCCAAAATGACTACCAGGTCTCTTGCTCCGCCTCCCCAATAATTCTGCTCTTTGACAATTGAGGTATTAACTCCGGCCTTCCTTGCGCATAGAAACTCTATTGCCGCCGTTATAATTTCCTCAAACTGCTGGTTAGAACTCGCGGAGTCCATGGGTGGTCCCAATCCTGATAAGTCGTGAATAAAATTATGGATTTTTTCATGTAATACACACAGCGCTGT
>VGKN01000189.1 GCA_016867055.1 Candidatus Omnitrophota bacterium | reverse complement strand
TATGGTTACATTATCTATTCCGGCTAAACCCTCGCCAGCCACAAAAACCTTCAAGACCTTTGCTGTAAGGGTATTTGGGCCTAATTGTTTATCTATAGCGCTAAAAATTTTTCCTTGTTCAGTGTTTAGCGGAATCTCAACAGCTTTTGGGGTTCTTCTTAAAAGACTTAATGCTATCCTGACGGGCGATGATTTAGATAACGCCGAGGCTAAATTCATAAATCCTATCCATCCCTTAGTAAGTTCAAGGTTTATTAAGGCAAGGGTATAATTGGGATTAAGCCGTAATGCCTCCTTGAATTCTTCAACTGCGGAATTAAAAAGTTGGCGGGTCTCCTCAGAATCTTTGTCTTTCATAAGTTTACCCTTCTCAAACAAGGCAGCGCCTAAATCATTGTGCGTATGCGCTAAATTCCTATCAATCCACAACGCCCTTCTGTATTCAGTAATAGCGGCATCTAAAGCGAGCAAGGCATCTTCAAAAGACATCCCCTTCTTAATACTTCTTCGTAAGGCATCTCCTAAATTATGGTGGTAAGCCGCCAGAAGACCGTCTCCCAATGAAGAAACATTAATAGATAGCGTCTTAAGTGAACCTAAGGTATCTGTGATAATAAGGGGCTGACGCAGACCTATTACAACACTACCCTGCTCTTTAAGCACATCTTTGATATAGTGAGGTGGAATATCTTTAACCCTTAGGCGCTCTACTCGCTTGCCCAAGCCTTTTACAGTTTGAATATGGCAATAACTGCCATCGGATAATTCCAGGATTAAAAACCCATGCCCCGGGAAACTGCCAAAATAAACCCTGTCCTCGGGTATGCCGATTTCTTTAAGAATTCTTGCGGTAAGAATGCACCTTCCTATACAGTTAAGCTCTTGCGCCCAGGTAATATATTCAGTCGCCCAATCTAAAGCCTCTTCATCCTTCCAGCCCTCGTATCTTTGGACAATAGAGACTATCTCATCTACTACTTTTATTTCTTCTTCAGGGTCAGCCTGGCCTAAACGCATTTTATAATCTTCTATACGAAGAATTTCCCTTAAGGGTAGTGGGGATTGCGTAGATAGACCTGCAAACATCCTGACTAATCTCTGAAGCAAGGTATATCCCTCTCCCAGACTTCCGTATAAGCCCTCAACACCCTTTAAGAATACCCCAAATTCAAGCTGGGCGAGCCTTCCAAGACGGACGCTTTGCCCAATTGCGTCGGTAGCAGAGCCAAGCCAAGTTGTTAAACCTTCAGGCTGGGCTAAGTTATCAGGCGTAAGGCCTAACCCTGTCTTTAAATATTCCTCAATATCTTTCAGGGCTTGGTGACCCGGCAGGTCTAATCTTTGGACATCTTCAAATTTGGTAATTGTATCATCTGGTTTTGCCTCAAGCATACCTCCCATTAGATAAATAAGCTCTATTTGTCTTTGCAATTGAAGCGTCTGTTGTGGTTCGGAAATTTTATCCCAAGGTATTTTTCTTGCCAGATATATCGCTATATATTTTAACCTTTGAGAGAAAACACTGGAGAGTTTGAACCTATTAGGACTATCCTTAGTCAAGACATCAATATCCTCAATAAGATGCGCAAGCTCTCCTATGGTAATATCCTCGGGTAAAACATAGGTTATAATACCAGCCTGGATACTTTTCAGATATGGCTTATATTGCCCCTCAATAGGTTGGGGATTTTTCTGGTTAAATTCGCTCCTTGGGATAAAGTTAACGGCTATGCCGGCGGCATTAATACTCATCCAACTAAGGTCTATTCTTATTGGCTTCTTGCCTTTTCTTTTTACCTCTGCACTTATGCCCGTATTGCTAAGAAGCCTGCGAGAAAGCTCATCTGGAAACGCCGGTTGGTTTAAAATTGCGGAAACTTCATCTCTAATAGAACTCTCTGCTATGGGGGTTGTCGCAACGGCGGGGGCTCCTGGCGTGGCGGCTCCTGGCGCGGTGGCAGGGGTTGACGCGGTGGCGGAGTAAGGCGAGAGTTGTTGTGAAAGAAACCGCTTATACATCTTTACCACATCTGATAACCCTTCTGAAGGTGTCATCATCACCAAATCACCCAGATCAAGATAAATATTGAGATTATCTTTGGTAACATAGAATGGCGGACACCCGTATTTAAGCAGAATCCAATTCATAAGCAGCCAAGCAATTCTATCGTTTCCGCCCAAGTAGTAAGGATGAATCTTCACTAACCGCACGTAGGCACTAACTGCAGTGCCGACATAGTCATCTGTTGTTCTTAATTCTTTATTTAGCCATTTGAAAAATTCATCCATCTTAGCCGCAACCTCTGCACCCTCAGGCACATCCTTCCAATGCGCGTATATTCCAATCTCACGTGTTATCCCATCTCGATAAAGACCTCCATGAAGACGTCCTCCCAGCATAGCCTTATGTAAGGCATTTACCCTCTCTGCGTTGATGTCTGCTTTCTCTCTGATAAATGTATTCAGCAATCCAGCAGCGTCACGCAAGCGAGTACTATCCCTCTTTCTCCAGTACTTAGTGGTTGCGGCAGCGACTAAGTTAATATCTAAGACTTTTCCTTGACCTTCCTCAGGACTAGCGGCGACAGACGGGGCTGCAGCGGCCTCTGCCAAGAGGTCAATTGTGGTACCGTTTTGTGTATCGCTTAATTTACCCCCTTGCAGTTGGAGGCGATCAGTAGCAACCTGCTCATCTAATAAATAAAACTTTACTGCATTGGCGCCTGCCTCTTTAAATATTCGCAATATATCATCAATATCCTTAGCACCGCCAAATACTTCTTCTCCTCTTCCGCTAAACCCAGCCAGAACCAGCGGCATACGCCTAAAGACATATTCGCCCAATATCTCTTTAAGCCTACGTAGTGTATCAGCTAAATTGTCGGTAACAGAAATATGGGGATGGATATCTATACCGTCGAGAGAACCAAAAACCAAACCGCACTCTGGAGCCATTCTATTCTTTAAAACCGATTTTCCATCACTAATTATTATTACTCCTGCAGCCACTCCAATTGTATATTGAGCAGGATCCCATAATGTCAGCGGACAATGGAAAGGTTTGCCGTGGTCAACTGTGCGGTATAGCGAAACTCGACTCTTAGTCTGTGTTACATAATCTCTCCAATTCCGAATATCCTCCAAATAATAACTAACCAGCTCCCCAACATCCTTTTTTGAGCTCAGCTTGCTAAAATCTGGAAGTTCATACTCATTTTCTGACTCATCTACTATGTAACAGATGCCCTCTCGGAGCTCAACCTTTAATTTTCCTTCGCGGTCTATATTTCTTATTGCACGCGAAATTTGGTTCATAGACTCAGCCATCAAACTAAGGGCTGATATTTTTGGTATTGGCGTTGGCTCGACAGATATAGGAATGTTCTCTATCCTGTGCCAATCTTTGTCTTTACAAGCATAAGCCCCAACTTCAAAATCGGGGTTAGACACTATTATAATATGCGCCCCTATTGCATAGGTTATCCAGCAATCATCTCTGGCAGGGCTGGGAATCTCTCCTTCTGGAAATTGGGGATGATAATGAAAAATAACATAATTTCTGCCGCTAGCCACAGCCTCTTGGATACCTTTTAATGCATCTGTATCAGGCAAAGGAATCCCGTCTAATTCTTTTCCGCTGTCTCCATATTTTTCATGTACGATTTTATCTAACCGTAAGACCCCATTGCTACATGTGCCTATAACAATGGAGCATAGTTCTCTTTTTTCTTCAATGCATTTCCGTCTTGCCTCCATCATCTCGCGATAAACACTGGGCTCAATTATTATTTCTCTTGCGCTTTTGATATTAGGATTAAGCCTTTCAAAAACAATCCCTTGTAATTGTTCTATAATTTCCAAGAATCTATCCAATGCTTGCTTAGCATCTCCCCTGAGTTCTCCATAACGAGCAGCATGAGAACTTATATCTCTTAATATCCTAACATAATATGTCCGCGCCTTGCCTATATGCGTAAGCATATTCAAAGAAGATATACTGGGGTCTAAAGATAGATAAAT
>VGKN01000188.1 GCA_016867055.1 Candidatus Omnitrophota bacterium | reverse complement strand
TACGCGAGCCCGCCTTTAGGTTAAAACAACCAAGGGTTTATAAGGGAGAGTTCCTATGGGTTTCTTCAAAAAACAGATATTTTTGTTTTGCCATAAAACCCTCCCTAAAGGCGAAAGAGGTCTCTTTAGATAAAGAGGATAATGACTTAATATATTTAGGTTTATCTGACGGAGAATTAACTCTTAAGCCACAAGAAGCCATAGAGGTTTCATATTTAGTTTATATAGGACCATTAAGGCTTTCTGAATTAAAAAGATATGGCTTAAACGAAATATTGAATTTTGGTATCTTTGACCCAATAGGCAGACTTCTTCTCGGACTCTTGGGAGGTTTTTATAGATTTACTGGAAATTATGGTATTGCCATAATTCTTCTTACAATATTTACTAGCATAGCATTATTTCCCTTGTCATTGAAGAGCATAAAGTCTATGAAGCAGATGCAGGTGTTGCAGCCCCAGATTGAAAAACTGCGCAAGGAATGCAAGGATAATCCTCATAAACTAAACAAAGAGATAATGGAGCTTTATAAAAGACATAAGGTAAACCCCTTTGGTGGATGTTTGCCTATGTTGCTTCAGATGCCAATCTTTATTGCTCTCTATCAAGTTATATCAAGGTCTATTGAGCTTAAGGGCGCAGGTTTCCTCTGGGCAAAAGACCTCTCAATCCCAGATAGGCTTAAAATTCCCTTTATCCTTCCATTAATAGGCGACCATATAAATCTGTTTCCAATACTTATGATTGTGGCGATGTTTCTACAGCAAAAGATTGCAAATCCTATGGCAAAAACACAGGACGAACAGACAAGAACGCTCTCTGTTATGATGCCAATTATGTTTGGGGTTATATTTTATAATCTTCCTTCGGCGCTGGTCTTGTACTGGCTTACTAATACCGTATTTATGTCCCTATTACAATATATTGTCCTAAGACCAGCCTTGGCTAAGGAATAAGATGAAATCTATTGAAATTGAGGCTCCCTCAAGAGAAGAGGCTATAAAGACTGCCTTAAAGATACTCGGCGTAGATAGGAAAGAAGTAATAGTCAAGATCTTAAGAGAAGAAAAAAGAGGGCTTTTTGGAAAAAGGGGGGCAAAACCTGCCAAGGTAAGGGTGATTATAAAAGGGAATACAAAACCTACTATAAGGCAATAGGTTATGTTCAAATTTGATAGAACCTATGATGTGATCGTTATAGGCGCAGGTCATGCAGGCTGCGAGGCCTCATTAGTTACCAGTAGAACGGGTTTTTCAACCCTACTTCTTACTATGAATCTTGATACTATTGCTCAGATGTCTTGCAATCCTGCGGTTGGCGGTCTTGCTAAAGGTCATTTGGTGAGGGAGATTGACGCTTTGGGTGGGCAGATGGCAAGGGTTATTGATAAGACAGGCATACAGTTTAGAATGCTTAATAAAAGCAAGGGCCCTGCCGTATGGGCTCCGCGCGCCCAAGCAGATAAAAAGGCGTATCAGTTTGAGATGAAGAGGATTTTGGAGTCGCAGCCTAATTTAGATATTAAACAGCAAGTGGTTGAGAATATTTTATTAGAAGGTAATAGAATTATAGGCGTAAGAACAAATGCCGGATTAGAGTTTTTATCGGAGATTGTAATAATAACAACTGGAACCTTTTTGAACGGTCTTATACACATAGGCGAGCTTTCTTATAGTTCAGGAAGGTTGGGTGATTTTGCAAGCATAGGGTTGGCTAATAGCTTAAAGGAGATAGGTCTTAGAATGGGTAGGTTGAAAACCGGCACCTCCCCAAGGGTAAACCTTAAAAGTATAAAATTGGATTTACTTGAGATTCAGTATGGCGACGATGAACCACAACCCTTTTCTTATTCTACGAAAGAATTGCCAAAGAATCAAGTTCCTTGTTATATAACATATACAAATGAAGACACGCATAAGATTGTCCTTGATAATCTTCATAGGTCTCCTTTATATGGGGGCAGGATAAAGGGGATAGGGCCAAGATATTGCCCTTCAATAGAAGACAAGGTAGTTAAATTTAAGGATAAGATAAGGCATCAGATATTTATAGAACCCGAGGGGGTAAATACAAATGAGGCATATTTAAACGGCATATCTACAAGCCTTCCACCCGAGGTTCAAACCGAGATATTAAGAACTATAAAAGGATTGGGAGAAGTAGAGATTATGCGTTTTGGTTACGCCATTGAGTATGACTTTGTTTTCCCTACGCAACTCAAACCCTCTTTAGAGACAAGACTTCTTGAAAACCTTTTTCTCGCAGGTCAGATAAATGGCACAAGCGGCTACGAAGAGGCAGCAGCCCAAGGTTTAATGGCAGGTATAAATGTCGCATTAAAATTAAAAGGTAGAGAACTGTTAGTGTTAAAAAGGGATGAGGCATATATAGGAGTTTTGATAGATGACCTTATTACTAAGGGAACGACAGAGCCCTACAGGATGTTTACTTCACAGGCAGAGTACAGACTTATTCTAAGGCAGGATAATGCAGATGAACGCCTTATGTATTATGGATTCAAGACAGGGCTTATTAAAAAGGCACTTTTTGACAAGACCCAGAAGAGGAAAGAAAGGATCTCTAAGTTTATTTCTTATCTGAAGAAAACGCATCAAGGCCAAAACACCCTTGCCCAGCTTCTCTCAAGGCCAGAGGTGAATTTGAGAGAACTGAACATTAATGAGGAATTTAGACTAGAGCTTCTGGATAAGGATTTGGTTTCCCGGGTGGAATTTGAGATAAAGTATGAGGGGTATTTAAATAGACAATTTGCCCAGATAGCGAGGTTTAAAAAACTAGAGAATAAAAGGATACCCAAAGGATTTCCTTACCAAAAAATAAAGGGGCTTAGGAAAGAGGCGATTGAGAAACTTGATAGAATAAAACCCGTTTCAATAGGCCAGGCATTGAGAATTTCTGGGGTCTCTCCCTGCGATATCTCTCTATTATTAGTCTATTTAGAGCATCTTAACCGGTTAAAAGAAGAAAATTCTGGCGAAGAACTACCCTTGACACCACAGAACCGCTAAACCCTCAAGAAAACCCTTGACATAAGCCTGGGCATTAGTATAATATCCCCAAACCAATAAATAATGTTCCACGTGGAACATTTCCTCTTTATGTCTATGTCGAAAACTATAACTATCTGCAATCAAAAGGGTGGGGTGGGGAAGACCACTACCGCTATAAACCTTTCAGCATATCTTGCATACGCCAATAAGAAAATTTTATTGATAGATATAGACCCTCAGGCTAATGCAACCAGTGGTTGCGGTATTGATAAGTCGCTTATTAATGAAAGTATATACGAGGTTTTGCTTAGACATAAAGATATAAAAGAGTTAATTCTTCCCACCCAGATAGAAGGGTTTTCTATAGTTCCTTCTAATCCTAATCTTACAGGCGCAGAGGTTGAGCTTGTGTCTTTGGAAGATAGCCAGATGAGGCTTAAAGATGTGCTCACTCCCACAAAGGACTCTTTTGATTTTATAATAATTGACTCTCCGCCTTCACTAGGGCTTCTTACAGTAAATGCCCTTGTAGCCTCGGATTCTGTTCTTATCCCAATTCAATGCGAATATTATGCCCTTGAAGGACTGAGCCATCTTTTAAATACGATTGATATGATAAGAAATTCCTTAAACCCTTCACTTGTCTTAGAAGGTGTGCTTCTAACCATGGCTGATTTCAGAACGAATCTGGCCAATGAGGTGATAGACGAGGTAAGGGAATTTTTTAAAGAAAAGGTGTATCAGACAATTATTCCAAGAAATATCAGGTTGAGCGAGGCCCCTGGCTTTGGCAAGCCGGTAATTTTATATGACAGGGCTTCCTTAGGTGCCCAGAAATACCTTGAACTTTCAAAGGAGGTTCTGGGATTAGAGTTACAACAGGTTTAATGTAATTATCTGAAAATAAAGGACTTACAAATGCAAAGAAAAACTCTTGGGAGAGGGTTAAGCGCATTGATTCCTCAGGTTGAACAGGATAAAGCAGAGAGGGTAGTGAATTTAAAAATTACTCAGATAAGGCC
>VGKN01000187.1 GCA_016867055.1 Candidatus Omnitrophota bacterium | reverse complement strand
CTTCATTTCCATCAAGTGGCTGATGTTTGTAATAATATTTCCTGTTAAATCATCAATTCTCTGTTGGTATTTTTGTAATATATTTATCGGATTAAACGATTCGCAGTCTGACCTTAGCGCCACAAGTGTTACCCTTAAGTCCTTTATTCTATGCAGAATGGATGAGGCTATGCGATTCTTATAATTTTCAATTACATTTATAAGCTCTCCCTTTTTTTCTACTACAAGTTCTGCTGCGGCTGACGGTGTCGGTGCCCGCAAATCACAGACAAAATCTGCAATCGTATAATCTGTTTCATGGCCGATAGCCGAGATAACAGGTATCTTTGAGTTAAATATTGCCCTGGCTACGATTTCTTCGTTAAATGCCCAAAGGTCTTCTATGCTTCCTCCTCCGCGCGCAAGAACCATAACATCAACTCCGCCAAATCTATTAAATTCCTCTATGGCATTTGCTATTTCAATCTCAGCACCCTTTCCTTGCACCCTTACAGGATTTATAATAATTTCAATATTTACAAAACGGCGTCTTAAAATATTAAGTATATCTTTTATAACGGCGCTTGTGGGCGATGTAACAATGCCTATTACCCTCGGGAGAAGCGGTATGGGCTTCTTGTGGGATTCGTCAAAGAGCCCTTCCTTGGAAAGCTTCGTTTTGAGCTGTTCAAATGCAAGCGCCAGAGCTCCTATGCCCTTCGGTTCTATCTTCTCTATATATAGCTGGTGTTGCCCCCTTTCCTCATATAAGGAAATTTTTCCCAAGCATACTATCTTCTGGCCGTCTTCCAACTTAAATCTTATATACTGCAGCGTCCATTTCCATATCACGCATTTTAAAATAGCGTTCTCATCCTTTAAATCAAGGTATGCATGGCCAGAGGGGTATATCTTTAAATTTGAAATCTCACCCTCAACCCACACCTGCGGAAATTCTTCCTCTAATAGAAGTTTTATGTTTCTTGTGAGTTCAGATACAGTGTAGATTTTTCGGTCGGTTTTTTGGGACATAACTCAATTGAAGGCTGAGGTTAAGGTTTAGGTTGAGAATTACTTAGCCTTAACCTCAGCCTTTCTTTCTATAACCTTCTTTGTATTCTTTTTATAGATACTGCCTTCCCTGTTTTCGTCTCTACCTCAAAAATTACTCCGTGAAGTTGAATGTCTTTTTCTGCTACTTGAAATCGGGTAGGTAATTGTGTTATGAAGCGCTCAAGTATTTCCTCAACGGTTCTCCCTATTACTGAATCATACGGGCCTGTCATTCCAAGGTCGGTTATGTAGGCGGTGCCTCTTGGAAGTATCTTTTCATCTGCTGTCTGGATATGGGTATGGGTTCCTAAAACTGCACTCACCAGTCCATCTAAAAAATAACCCATAGCCACTTTCTCGGAGGTAGCCTCTGCGTGAAAGTCAACTATAATAATGGGTATCTTGTCTTTAAGGTGCTCCAATTCCTTCCTTACTGTC
Organism: Candidatus Omnitrophota bacterium; assembly: GCA_016867055.1. The sequence continues at coordinate 2,567 of VGKN01000187.1, read as the reverse complement.
CTAAACGGGCAATCAAGGGTATTCATAAAAACCCTGCCAACAAGATTTATAACGCAGATTGAGGTATCTTTTAACCTATAAATATATGAACCCCTTCCCGGTGCACCTTCTGGGAAATTAAGCGGCCTGAGTAACCTACTCTCAATATTTATTATATCCAATACCTCCTTCTTCTTCCAGACATGGTCTCCGCTTGTTAAGACATCCAAGCCATAACCTAAAAGTTCTTCGCATACCTCTTTGGTAATTCCGCTCCCGCCCGCAGCATTCTCAGCGTTTCCAATAGAAAAATCAATATCCTCTTCTCTTTTAATCTTGGGGAGGAGTTCTTTTACAGCCGCTCTTCCCGGTTTTCCAGTTATATCACCTATCGCCAAAATCTTAATTTTTTCTTTCATAAAATTAATTTTTTATTTATAAAAAATCAAAATATTTAATTTTTAAATTTAAATTTATTTTGCGTATTCAACCGCCCTAACCTCTCTAATTACTGTCACCTTTATCTGGCCTGGGTATTCAAGCCCTTCCTCTATTTTCTTTGTTATCTCCCTAGCAAGGGCACTTGCTGCATTATCGTTTACCTTGTCGGGCTGGACCATCACTCTTATTTCTCGGCCTGCCTGTATGGCGTATGCCTTTTCAACCCCTTTAAACGAATCCGCTATCTGCTCAAGCTTCTCAAGCCGCTTTATATATGCTTCAAGTGTCTCTGCGCGTGCGCCAGGCCTGCTTGCGCTAATTGCATCTGCTGCCTGAAGAAGTACTGCAAATATTGACCTTGCTTCCACATCCTCGTGGTGCGCCTCAACCGCATGTATCACTGCCTCGCTTTCACTGTATTTCTTAAGAAGGTCTACCCCTATTTTTGCATGGGTACCCTCAACCTCGTGGCTTACCGCTTTTCCTATATCGTGTAAAAGCCCTATGTGTTTGGCAAGCCTAGAATCCAAACCAAGCTCTCCCGCCATAACTGACATAAAATTTGCCACCTCTTTTGAGTGCATAAGGGCATTCTGACCATAGCTTACTCTGTATTTCAGTCTACCCAACAATTTTATTACTTCGGAATGAACACCATGAAGCCCCAGTTCAAAAACCGCCTTTTCTCCCTCTTCGCGTATTGAATTTTCCATCTCCTTTTTTACCTTATCCACCACCTCTTCAATGCGGGCAGGGTGTATCCTTCCATCCACTATTAGACGCTCAAGGGAAATCTTGGCTATTTCTCTTCTTATGGGATCAAAGCCCGAGAGTATCACGGCCTCGGGCGTATCGTCTACTATTACATCTACTCCTGTTGCAACCTCAAAGGCACGGATATTTCTTCCTTCCCTTCCTATAATCCTGCCTTTCATATCATCGCTCGGCAGATTTACAACCGATACCGTTGACTCCACTGTATGCTCTGCTGCCATTCTCTGTATAGCAAGGCTTATTATCTCCCTTGCCTTCTTATCCGCGCTTTCCCTTGCCTCATCTTCTATCCTTTTAATAAGAACGGAGGCTTCCTGTCGTATCTCAGACTCCATCCTTGAAAGCAAGAGTTTCTTTGCCTCCTCCATTGAGATGCCGGATAACCTTTGAAGGAGTTGCCTTTCCTCAAGCAACAAATTCTCCAACTCCTTCTGTTTTGCCTCAAGGTCTCTTTCCCTCGTTACAACCGCCTTTTCCCTCTGTTGCAGATCCCGATCTTTCTTATCAAGAAGGTCAACCTTTCTATCTAAATTTTCCTCTTTTTGATGAAGTCTTTTTTCTAATAAATTTATCTCCTGCCTTCTATCCTTCGTCTGATTCTCAAAATCCTGGCGCAGTTTAAACAAAAGATCTTTTGCCTCAAGCTCTACTTCCTTTTTTCTATTTTCTGCGAGCTTCTTGGCTTCTTCAACTATAGACCTTGCCTTCTCCTCTGCACTTTTTAATTGCTTTCTGGCTATGAACTTCCTTATGGTATATCCAATAAAAAATACACAAGCCCCATACACTATCATAAGAATACTAAAGGTAAATATATTAAATTCTTTCATTGAAGCACCTCCTAAAGAATAAATAACTATTCCGCAGATAAGCATCACAGATTATAAAGACGCAAAATGGCACAGATATCTGTGATAATCGTGTGGATTTCCTGCCTGACGCCTGCCTGACGGCAGGCAGGGTAGGCAGGCATCCTGTGCTAATCTGTGCAAATATAAATTTTTGAGCCACTATTAAACAAAGTAACGCTAACTAAAGATTTTGGGAGGAGGTTTAGTTGCTACGCAGCAATAACCCTATCAACAGGCATATCGTGGGAGGATACGGGGAGTTTTTTCAATATCTGAAAATCAAAAGAGATTCCTATCTTCTTTACATATTTAGGAAGTTTCTTTAAGAATCTATCAAAGTAGCCCTTCCCTCTGCCAAGCCTTAGACCCTTTTTGGTAAAGGCGAGCCCTGGCACAATTATCAGGTTTAAATCCTCCTGCTTAATTACTCTTATAAAATTCTTATCAGGCTGATAGATTGAATATGGGCCCTTTACGAGCTCTTTGTCAATATCAATTATCTGTGAGATTAATAACTTTTTT
>VGKN01000186.1 GCA_016867055.1 Candidatus Omnitrophota bacterium | reverse complement strand
GCAGGCAGAACCTGTGGATACGCATATCCCCTTCATATCAAAATTTAACAGAAGCGATTCTCCCTCTACATAGGCAAATCCCAGATTAAGGGTATTTGGAAGTCTAAGTTCTGGATGACCATTTAGATAGAGTTCGTCTATTTCTTCACTTAAACCCTTATGAAGTCTATCCCTTAGCATCTGTATTCTCTGTGCTTTTTGAAGATAGTCTTCCTTTAAGAGTTCAACCGCCTTACCAAGACCTACAATACCTGCTACATTTTCTGTGCCGGCACGTAAGCTTCTCTCATGATGTCCTCCATGCTGATACGGCTCTATCTTTACCCCTTTTCTTATATACAAGGCGCCCACCCCTTTTGGTCCATAAATCTTATGAGCGGATATAGATAACATATCCACACCAAGTTCTTTCGCCCCTGTAGGAATTTTACAAAAACTTTGAATTGCATCTGTATGGAAATAAACACCCTTCTCTTTTGCTATCCTTGCTATCTCTTTTATTGGTTGGATTGTGCCCACCTCATTATTTGCATGCATTATAGTAATAAGACAGGCTTTTTCAGCTATTGAGTCTTTTATCTGATTTAAATCTACAATTCCATATTTATCCACATCTACATAGGTAACCCTGACACCCTTTTTCTCTAAATATTTGCAGGTGGAAAGCACTGCTTGGTGCTCAATCTTAGAGGTAATTATATGGTCACGTCCGGTATCTTTATTTCTAAAAAGAGTGCCTTTAATAGCAAAATTATCTGACTCAGTGCCCCCGGATGTAAAAATAATATCCTCTGGCTCTGTGCCTAAAAAATCCCCTAAAATCTCCCGTGCCTTATCTACTGCATTCCTTGCCTCTCTTCCCTTGGAATGTAAACTTGAGGCATTTCCGTATTGGCTTTTATAAAAAGGAATTATCGCCTTTAACACCTCAGGATTGACCGGTGTAGTTGCATTATGGTCAAGATAGATTATCCTCTTCATATTCTCCTCCAAAAAATCTTTTTTTTACCCTTAAAGCTTATAACCAATAACTTATAATTATCTATTATTCTATTCTCGGAAAAATCGGCTTTCCCTTGTTAATAGTTGTATCTGGTTTAGATAATCCACACTCTTTTAAATCCAAAAACTTAAAATCCTTTGCTAAGCCAAGTTGAGAAAAAATATCTTCGGCTGTTTTTGGCATAAACGGCGATATGGCTATTCCAACTATCCTTAAGGCCTCAACAAGATTATACATAACGGTATCAAGCCTTTTATCCTTTTGCCTTGCCAATTCCCAGGGCTTTGAATCCTCAATATATTTATTTGAGAAATTTATTAACTCCCATATATAAGAGAGACCTTCACTTAGTTTTAAATCTTCCATTAACTCTTCATAGGTTTTCCATAAACCTATTGTCTTTTCCCTTAATTTAATATCCTGGTCTAGCTCCCTTTTTGGATTTGGTATTTTTCTATTAAAATATAACTCTATCATACCTAATGTTCTATTGAGCAAATTTCCGAGGTCATTTGCTAAATCACTATTTATTCGTTTTTCAATTTGCTTTTCTGAAAATACCCCATCCATACCCAATGAGACCTCTCTTAATAAAAAATATCTATAAGCATCTGCGCCGTATTTATCCACTAAATAAACAGGGTCAGTAATATTGCCTCTGGATTTAGACATCTTTTCACCCTCCTGTAACCACCAGCCATGGGCAAAGACTGTCTTTGGCATATCAAGTCCAAGGGCTTTAAGCATTATAGGCCAGTATATACTATGAGGTCTTAATATATCCTTTCCTATCATATGAATATCTGCTGGCCAGAGTTTTGAAAATTTTTTTGTATCATTAATATAACCTGCTCCACTTATATAGTTGATAAGGGCATCAAACCATACATATGTAACGTGTTCAGCGCTAAAGGGAACTGGGATACCCCATGAGAGCCTTGAGGTTGGCCTTGAGATACAAAGGTCTTGAAGTGGCTGTTCAAGGAAACTCAATATCTCGTTAGTCCTAAAACTTGGTTGTATAAATTTTGGATGCTCTTTTATATAATCTATGAGCCAGCTCTGATATTTTGAGAGTTTAAAAAAATAATTCTTCTCAGAGATTTCTTCAAGGGATCTCTTGCACTCCGGGCAATTCTCCTCTTTCAATTGGGTTCTTGTCCAGAAGGTCTCACAGGGTGTGCAGTAAAAACCCTTATAGTCACCAAGATATATATCACTATTTTCATATAAGAGACTTAGGACCCTCTTCACCACCTCTTTATGGCGGTCTTCTGTGGTGCGAATAAAATCATCGTATGAGATGTTTAGCATCTGCCAAAGTTCCTTAAACCTTGGAACAAGATTATCTACAAATTCCTTTGGCGGAAGGTTATTGGCCTCAGAGGCCTGCCTTACCTTAAGCCCATGCTCGTCTGTGCCTGTTAGAAAGAATACCTCAAAGCCCTTTAGTCTTTTAAACCTCGCTATTGTGTCAACAATTATATTCGTGTAGGAATGACCTATATGGGGAGAGGCATTTACATAATAAAGGGGGGTTGTAATGTAGAATTTATTCGGCATTTATTTTCTGATAGCAAATTCTTTTTGATAACCCTCATCAAACTCAACTGTTATAGTCTTCTTTAAAGGATTTACGCCTATAATCTTGCCAGAGCCTTCCTTAGATTTATATGTGGAGCCAACCCTCGGCATATCCTTAAGGAGTTCATGATAGGTCTCAGATTCATATCCTAAGCAGCACATAAGCCTGCCACAGACACCTGATATCTTAGAAGGATTGAGGGGTAAGCTCTGCTCCTTTGCCATTTTTATGGTAACTGGCTCAAAATCCTTAAGGAACTTCGCACAGCAGAGCGCCCTTCCACAGGAACCAAATCCGCCCAAGAGCTTTGCCTCGTCTCTTACGCCTATCTGTTTTAACTCTATCCTTGCCTTAAATGTGTGCGCAAGGTCTTTTACAAGGTCCCTAAAATCAATCCTCTCTTCAGAGGTAAAATAAAATACGAGTTTTGACCTGTCAAACGAGTATTCTGCTTCAACAAGTTTCATATTTAAGTTTCTTTCTTGGATTTTCTTAAGACAGGTATCGCAAATCTCTTTTAACCTATTTTTGTTTTCTTGTATATGGTTTAGGTCCTCTTTTGTCGCAACGCGTACTACCTTTTTAACGGACTCCTCCTTTGGAGTTTCATCTATCACCTCTTTTTCTGAGATTACCTCACCGTAGTCAAGACCGTATTCTGTCTCTACTATAACACTCTGCCCAGGTTTTAGTTTAATACCAGTTGAATTAAAGTAAAGGATTTTGCCTGCCTCTCTAAGTTTTACCTGAATTACCTCTATCATATCAGTTTAGATTCAGATATATCCGCTTCAATCCTTGGTGGATATCTTAACTCCTCAAGCATATTTAGAAATGCTAGTTCTTCATTTATATTCTGTGATAACAAATTCTCAAGGTGTAGTATAGAGTTTATCTTGTCATATAATTCCTCTAACTCATATGCAAAGGAAAATCTTTCTATCTCAGCAATTCTATCAAGGTTAATAAGGCCTTCGCTTTGCCCCGATTTAAATATTATAGCATCCCTGAAAAAACTTAAAAAAATTCTAACAACATCCTTAAACTCAATGTCGCTTATCTTAAAATCAAGATTATCTGAAGAAACCCCTGAATTTTCCCTTCTATAAAGTCTCTTCAATTCCTCTGTTAAGTTAAATAAATCATATCCAAATGTCCTTTTTTGAGAAGATATTATAAAGGAATCAAGGATTTTATTCTTTTTAGAAAAAATATCAAGGCCTGCAAATCTCTTAGCCTCGCCAAGGCTTCCATATGAAAAGTTGCTGATGAATTTCAGCTCATCCCACTCCAGCGCAAACTCATCGGACAAAACCTTTTCAATAACCGCATTTGGGATTGCATTAAATCTTATCTTCTGGCACCTTGAAATAACCGTTTCTCTCAAGAGATGGGGCTTTGAGGTAATAAGTATTAAGATAGAATTATCTTGAGGTTCTTCCAATGTCTTAAGAAGTGCATCCTG
>VGKN01000185.1 GCA_016867055.1 Candidatus Omnitrophota bacterium | reverse complement strand
TTGAAGACGAAATCTTCTACGACACAAAGCAAGACATATTTAACGAGAACTGGGCAAGCGCAGGCATATCCTTTGCTTTAAATAAATATGCCAACATAGGGATATCTTATCTCTTGGATACAAAAAAGAAAGGCGATGACTGGAATTATGCCAATGTGCTTGTAACATCATTCAGCCTCAAATTCTGACTTAAAGTTAGTTATCTCGCTTTTAGAGAGAATTTATAAAGATAGTTTGTGTATTGCAAATTGCGAAGGAGTCTAATCATGAAACTAGGGATAATCATATCAAGTAACGATGCGGAAACCTGCTGGAATGCCTTGAGGTATGCGAATTACAGCCTGAATCAGAAAGATGAAGTTAAAATATTCCTGATAAGCAAGGGCGTGGAATATGAGAAGGTAAGCACTGAGAAATATAACACAATAGAGCAGGCAGAGAAATTCATGCAGGACGGTGGAAAGATTTATGCCTGTGGCACCTGCATTAAAGCCAGAGAGCAGAAGGAAAGTAATCTATGCCCCATCAACACAATGAATGACCTATATGAGATTGTCAAGGAAAGCGAGAAGGTTGTTTCCTTTTAAGAGAGGAAGAAAATTATGAAACCGGAAAATGCTGCTGCAATGCCAGTCTACTTAGACTATAATGCCAGCACTCCCCATGATCCTGAAGTGATTTCTGCAATGCGGCCATATTTAGAGGAATATTTCGGCAATCCCTCAAGCTCGCACTGGTATGGCATTCAGGCTAGAAATGCGGTAGAGAATGCAAGGAAACAGGTCGCGTCTTTGTTAAATTGCAAGCCCGACGAGATTGTTTTTACAAGCGGAGGAACGGAATCGAATAATTATGCCATCAAGGGCATAGCCTTTGTTCATCGCGAGAAGGGCAATCATATTATTACTACCCAGATTGAGCATCCGGCAGTAACAGAGGTATGCAGATTCTTGGAAGAGCATGGCTTTGAAATTACTTATCTGCCAGTTGATGAGTTTGGATTAGTGAATGCTTCTGATGTAGAGAAAGCAATTACATCCAAAACAATTCTTATTACAATTATGCATGCAAATAATGAAATTGGCACCATTCAGCCAGTCGAGCAGATATCAAAAATTGCGAAAAAACATAATATTATCTTCCATACAGATGCAGCGCAATCAATTGGCAAAATTCCGACGGATGTGAATAGCCTTGGAGTCGATCTTCTATCCATAGCAGGCCATAAGCTCTGTGCTCCGAAAGGAATTGGCGCACTTTATATTAAAGAGGGAGTTCAATTAGAAAAGTTTATGCATGGGGCGGGGCATGAGCAAGGAAGAAGAGCCGGAACAGAGAATGTCTTGGAGATAGTTGGATTGGGAAAGGCCTGTGAGATTGCAAAACGGGATATGAATAAGAACATATCGCATATGAGGACAATGAGAGATAGGTTATATAACGGATTGAAAGAAAAATGCAAAGAGATAAAGCTTAACGGGCATCCAGAAAAGCGTTTGCCCAATACTTTGAGCATAAGCTTCCTGGGCTTGGATGCAAATATACTTATCTCAGAAATAAAAGATTATGTGGTAGTGTCAGCAGGCGCAGCCTGCCATTCAAGCGAGGTTAAAATTTCCCATGTCCTCAAGGCAATGAATGTTCCTATTGAATGGGCGAGAGGCACTTTGCGTTTCTCTACAGGCAGAATGACAACTGAAAACGACGTCAACAACGCAATAAATGCAATCGCAAATGCTGTTACAAAATTGAGAGAAAAAGAGTTAGATTAGGAATGAGAAGTTGAAATAATAAAAAGCCATCCGCTTATCATAATCTCACCTTTAGATTCTGTTCCCTGCCCGTAGTAATATTGCTTACTAACTTCTGTAGTTTTGGTATAATAATATCGGCTGATATAAACAGAGGGAGGTGCCTATTGAACGGGTTTAAAAAAGGAGCTGACTCTTTATGATAAAAACGGTAAAGAAGTTAAAGTTTATCCGTATGGCAGCGAAGAGCAATTAAGATGGCAGATGGCGCTTGAGATAATATTTGAGGCTGACCAGAAATATTTTGAATATTTATGGAATAAAAAGAAACAGGAAGATAAAGAGGTAGAGCAAATAGTAGATCTGCCGAACAAGAAAATCATCCGTAGGGCTGAAGAAAGAGAAGTTAAGCGTTATAATCTTACTCAGGCAGCAAAGATTATCAGGGTTTCCCGGCAGGGATTATATTACTGGATAACGAAAGGTTTAGTTAAACCCCGCCGCGATTATCGAGATTATCCTGTCTTTACAGTTTTTGACATTGAGAAGATAATAAAGTGGCGAAATAGCATAAAATAGGTATAGAGTAGATGAATGATAGGGACGACAGTAATTTTGTATAACCGAATAGCTTACAATGAGATAGGTGCTGTTTTTAGTGCGAAGGTAATTTCTACTTTACAGTTGTTGACACCAGCGCTTAATATGTGTAACCTTTTGAAGAATAAATAGTTATGTGCAAAAAAATATATATCAGGACCCTGGGTTGACCCTTGGTTTGTTTTCTACAAGTTAGCTAAACCGTTCTTTTTCACAGCATTTCAGGTTGAGTTGGCGGCATTGTAAGAAGTAATGCACCGCCCGCACATTCGTCGCTTCGCTCCTCAGTACTCCCTTCGGTCGCTGGGGCGGGCTTGGTGGGTGGTGTATGTGCCGTTCAGCCTCGCTGTCGCTCGGCTTCACTGCCCCGCTCGCTTGGCCGCTCGCTCATTTGCCCGCCTGGGCCGGCGGGCATGCCGGCTTGGACGCCGGCATTTCTTATGCAGGGCTACGATTCGGCTTTTCGTGTTTGGCGGATTTTGGGCGGCGGCAAAATCCGCCAAACACTATGCGTCCTCAACCTCGCAAAAATTTTTTAATCCCGAACCGAACTTTGTTCTGGTTCGGGGCTCTTAAATAATCCTTCTTATTTTATATCGGCGGCGGCGAAAAATTTATAAAAGGTGTTTTTGTCTTTCTTTAAGGGTGGGTGAGGCAAGCGCACAAAGTCCACAGCGGAATACGCCAAAGGCGGATGAAGCCGGACGACTGCGATTACCGAGGGAGGGTAGAAAAAATTAGTTCTTAAACCCGTAATGCTTCTTCTATAGGTATTTTCTTTCTCGTTCTCAATCTATCGTTTCTGTACAGTGCCTCCCAAAAGGGTAAAATCTGTCCATCATTTGTTACATGATCTATGCAAAATAGCCTACTCTCCTCGAGGTCAATATTAGAAGGTGTGGGCCAGGCAAATATTTCTATTCTGAACATTAACCGTGTCTCTATAGGACGTGATGGTTCAAAACGCATTCTGAATGCGTTAATAACCCCTGTCAATTTAGCCACAGCAATCCAGTACCTTAAGCTTCCGAAAAGTAAACTCTTGTGTTTATGCTTTAATGTCTCAAAAACATCTAATACGAAATAATTTCCAGTTTTAAAGACGCTGTTGCCTGTCGAATTGTTATGAGCCATTTCAACAATGGAAAAACTTGTTGCTTTGGAGACAAGTTTTAGCATATCAGATAAATAAATATGCTCTCCTTCTTTATAAACACCTATTTCTGAAACATTGCGCAACCTAATTTGCCTTATGAAATTAATATTCCTAATTCCAAAGCGATATACCTCAATAAATTCATCTTCATTAATTCCTTTCGCCAATGTCATAGAAAGGATAGTCCATAATCTAAATTTCTTAAGATTCTTCAATGCTTGCAACTTATATCCTGCTAAATCCTTACCGCTAATATATTGATGCGTTTCCTTGCGGAAACCATTAAACGATAAAATAACGTACTGAAGGCCAAATTCTTTTAACCTTTTTACATAAGACTCGTCAGCGAGTTTTACACCATTAGTTAAAAGAACTGAAAATTTATCAGGGTGTTCTTTTCTCATATAAGCGATTAATTCGCACAAATCTTCTCTGAGCGTTGGTTCTCCGCCAGAGAATACAACATACCGATGATGGCAATTATCTATAATATTTTTAAGCAGCTGGATACCAGGCTGTGCGCTTTCCTTTGGTAAATAACACCATTGACAATT
>VGKN01000184.1 GCA_016867055.1 Candidatus Omnitrophota bacterium | reverse complement strand
GGTTAGGATAAAGAATATCCTTCATCCAAAAGAAACCTATGAAATAGGTTTATTAAGGCTTTGCGGATGGTTATTACAGCCTTTCTTCTTCTTCTGGTTAATTATAGGATGGATAGGTATGCTTGGCGGTCTTCTCTCTATATCAAATGTAACAATTGGCTTCTATATGTTTATTATAACGATGGCTATGATTGTGGTTACGCCAAAACTCGGCACAATAAAGAGTAAAGGTAATATCTCAATTATGTTCTGGGAAACACTTGCAACTACTATTATGTTAAGTGGTACACCTATAATTCTGCTTGGCGTGTTCTTTGGACAGGGAATTGCAGATATAAAAGAGAAAATCACTGGGGAGAAGAAATTTCATCCATGGATTCCAGCAGCAGAGGGAGATAAACCGCAGGAGTTAGTAAAAGCGTTTAGAAGTTTAAAATTAGCCATTTTTGTTGGTTATTCTATATTACTTATTACTGCTTTATTAACTCTATTTATTTCCAATGCCTCATACTGGACCTTAATAGCATCCCCGCAGGTTCTTGCCTGGACCATAGGCCCTGTATTTATGTGGCTAACATCTCAAAATCCACGAACTACATTCCAATTCAGAGGAACTTTGCTTCCAACTATGTTATTGGGTGCAATAGTGGGTGGTTCTTTAACATTTGGCACAGGTCTTGCAATATTGGGCATTCCGCTGATAAACTTCGCCTTTATCCCTATTTTATTATTGATTTCTAACATCGTTACCTTCCCACGATGGATAAGATTTAGAATGGAAATTTATAGCTATGAAAAACAATATAGAGATGAGTTTGATAGGATTTATAAATTAAATATTGATACCGCCATTAAATCTGCTCAACTAAATGTATTAAATATAGAAAGAGAAAAGTTTCTTGTAAATAAATATAAAGAAATGCCATCGGTTTCACCTATTATTTCAATAGGACTTATAATAGCCGGCGTTGTGCTATCGGCTATTTCACCAGCTATATTGCCAGCATTAAGCATACAATTTATTATTGGTCCAATTTTTGCACTGATAGGAGCCTTCTTAGGCGCTATTTTGTTTAAGACAATTCTAACTCCGGAAAAGGGAACAGTAAGTCTTCTTAAGAAGTCTCTGTATTCATTTATTGGGTTGCTCATTGGAGCGGTAATCTCACTTGCAGTTGTATTTAATGGAGTTGCCGTGTATGGCATAGTTGTGGGTATAATTTTAAGCGCAGGGCTTTCAGCTATAGTATTAAACTTTATTGATAAATTGGTACAGAAAAAAGGTGAATCAGCACCAGTTGCTAAACCTGTTAATCAAACAAGAGAAACTCTTCAGCAGACAATTGCTATGGCAAAATCATTAACATCCCAATATCTATTAGCTATTCAGGCACATCAAACATTACGCGATGCGATTAAGAAGGCGGAAGAAACACTGGATTCTGGCGACTTAGAAACAATGTTATCGCAACTAAATATATTAACTAAAGCAGTGGAGAATTTTAAAGCGAATGCATCAAAAGAACAGGAAAATATACCACTCTCTTATAGACCCTTAATTAATAACGAAGATTTACAAAGGAGGATAGATACCCTTAGAGAATTAGGCATACCGCTAAAGTTTTATTTCTTAGTATATTCATCGCAGACAATTAGAGAAAGAGCAGAGCTTCTTAGTAGATACGGCTTACCCTTAAATTCCCGCACTATACGCTACAAGACAGAGGAAGAGGCCAAAGCAGGATTCGCCCGCGAGGTTTCAAGAAATGTTAATAAACTTATTCACTTGGAAAAATCAAAGAGACCTAACCTCTCAAAAAAGCAACAAATTATTGATAGATTAAATGAGTTGAATAAAAAGCAAGAGGCATTATTTGAGCTTGAATTGAGGAATTTATTGGATAGGGATGTAGGATTAGTAAGAAAGTCATTGGAGCTTGCAGAAGCTCACCCAATACATGCTCCACCCTCAGCACCCGCCCTTCTTATAGAGGAGGGCTTGAGTGGTTTTAGAACAGTCTCCACCACAGAAAAATCAAGGACAATACGCCATCAGCCAACAGATGATGCTTATGTCTTAGCAAGTGATTTCTCGCGGGCAAGCGAAGAAATGGTAGTAAGACAACTTGATGCTATCTTTAGTCCACAGCAATATATTACGAGGGTTGCTGGTGTAGTTGCAAGTGAGTTAGCGCTTAATACACAACACATTCCCGAAGACAGGAATATGTCTGTCAGTTCAAGAGTAACAAGAGAGACTGATGGAGCAGGTGTTTTAGAATTATTGGCTATTGATGACGGTGACGGGTTACAGAATAGCATTACGGAGCCCGAAGATTTATTCGTTTCTACAAAAGAACGGGGCGGCGGTTTAGGGTTTTATAATTTATATAATTTATTAACTGAATTTGACAGGGCTGAGCTTATAGTTGAGAGTCGTGGTGCAAGGTATCAGTATACATTCGTAAGATACAATGACCAAGGGCGTATATTATTTGAAAAGTTCCCATCAGATGTTACTGTTGGAACGCATATTTATATTAAGGTATATAGCCACACCGGAGAAACTGCATGGAGGGGCAGAAGAAATATAGTATTCGCATCAGCAGAAAGACCAATAGAAACAGCGGCTACTTCTGGAATAAGAATGCCTGCTTCAGGAGTAGTTGGCGCAGGAGATATTATTTATGAAGGAAACCTTCAAAGTATTATTTCCGAGCTCAACTTAGCAGGTAGGGTTACCGAGGCCATTAATTTAAAAGATGCCTATGAGACGGCCATAAAGAGGTATCCAGAGCTTAGTGGTTTACCGATTAATATAGCGATTAAAAAAGGAATTAGTCATATTGCTCGCGTAGTGGGCAATACGCTAATTATCAACGAGGTTATCCTTAATCACTTTGAACTACTTAGACAGGAATTAGCTTCAGAAGAATTTGGGCATTTGCTCTTTAGACTTCTTCTTAGGCAACTGCGCGCCAGAGCTCCTACCAATAAAGAATTAGCCGTTGAAGAACTTCACACTGACTTAAAGAAACTTGAAGATTTCCTGAAAATCAAGACTGCTAAAGGCCGAGCCGCACTTATCTCTCCCCTTGTCCAGAATATTGATGAGCAAGGTTTTTATACACTACTATTAAGGGTGTTAACTCCAAAACGCATGAGGGAAATAATAGATATCTTATTTAAAGACAAAATCATAACAGATGAAAGAAGACAGACTTTATATACCCTTGAATCACTTGACATATCAGTTGAAACAGAGGTTATAGCAGAGCTTATAGATTTCTATGTCAAAAATGATACCTACCCAGAGCTTACCCCATATTTTTCTTCGCATACCCAAAGGGACATAATCCATGATCTGTCGTCATATCGCAGACTATTTAATGAGTTGAGAGCCCAATACCAGAGTCAAGCAAGGGTTCCGCTCTTAAGGCCATTTATCAATATGGCAGGTATAGAGATACAGCTTGGTGGTTTTTATGAGCAATTCCAGACTACCTATGAGATGTCACCAGACGCTAGAATCCTTACCCTGCGCAATACCCAAGGCAAACAACTTGTGATACGTAAGGCCACCTCAGCAGAAGGCAATGAATTTTTAATCATAGGTAACAGACTTTATGCATTAGACCCAATTCATCAGGTAGACCTTTATGATATCGTATATAACGAAAACATTCTAAATATCCTAGGTAACCAGCAGTTAATGGAATTTGTTGGTCTGACCCTTGAAGATATAATAACATCTAGGTCACTAGATGCTGGTAAGACACCGGGTGCCTCTATTGCACACTACGATACTCTTAAAGACCCATTTAGTAGAATTGCAGAACCTCAGCTTATTGCAGAGGTTGTGTCTAAAGAAGCCTTGGCTAACGCAAGAGAATATCTAACCGCTCATCCATATTCACCCGATGAAACCATTACGCAGATCTTAATAAGATTACATCATATCTCTGTATTAGCCCAGAGCAACGCCAATGATGGCATACCATATACACAGGCAATAGCAGACAGAATTTTAGTAACAGACCAGATGGAAACTATTGCAAGAGGAAACA
>VGKN01000183.1 GCA_016867055.1 Candidatus Omnitrophota bacterium | reverse complement strand
AGAAGAGATAGTAAAAAAAATCCAGAAAAGACTTAAGTTTGATTATCTTCAGTTTCACGGAAATGAATCGCCTGAATATTGCAGTTCCTTTAAAAATACAGCAAAGATAATAAAGGCATTCAGGCTAAAAGATTTAGAGAGCATAAAAGGTGCTTTAGATTATGATGTGGATATATATTTATTAGATGCATTTGTAAAAGGAAAATACGGTGGAACAGGTAAACTTATAAATATAAACTTAGCTAAGAAGCTCGTAGCTCTAATTAAAAAACCGATTATGATTTCAGGTGGACTAAATTGTAAAAATATAGCAAAGGTTATCAGAGAATTAAGACCCTATGCAGTGGATGTAAGCAGTGGGGTGGAGAAATATCCCGGCAAAAAGGATACAGGGTTATTAAAAGAGTTTATTGGTAAAATTAGAGACCTGGGTTAAGGTAACGAAGCCCGTATCGGTTACGTTAAAGGGTTACGATATTATAAGTGTTATATGATAGACGTAACCACTTGATGAAACGGGCATCCTAACCATAACCTATAAAGTTTTTTTATATATGAAAATACTTTTAACCAACGATGACGGAATACATTCTGAGGGGCTTATAGGGCTTTACAGGGTGCTGTCTCAGAAGCATGAGTGCACGGTTATTGCGCCTGAAAGGGAAAACTCTGCAATAGGCCATGCAATAACACTTATGCATCCTCTAAGGGTAAGAAGGATGAGGATAAAAGGGATGAGCGGCTATGCGGTAAGCGGAACGCCTGCGGATTGTGTTAAAATAGGGCTTAAGTCATTACTTATGAAAAAGCCAGATATCGTAGTTTCCGGAATCAATATCGGATTAAATGTAGGCGCAAACCTTATTTATTCCGGCACAGTCTCTGCAGCGGTTGAGGCAGGAATATCCGGTATCAGTGCTATCTCTGTATCACAGAAACTCTCTAAGGATATGGATTTTAATTTAAGTGGAAGCATAGTAGAAAATTTTATCAATACGTTAAAGAAGGTTTTATTATCATCCAAGAAAATACTTATAAATATAAATATTCCTTCAGGAGAAATAAAAGGTATAAAACTTACCCATCAGGCAAACTCGGTTTCAAGGGAGTCTATTGAAAAGCGGATAGACCCAAGGGGAATTGCCTATTATTGGATTAAGGGTAGGCTTGTAAGTTCCGATAGAGATAAATATAGCGATGAGACTACAGTTTCAAAGGGATATATCTCCATAACGCCATTACATTTTGATATGACAAATTACGAAGTTATGAAGAAATTAGAGAAATTAATAAGAGATGTATAGCCAATTATCCCTTACTTCGGGGTTTTCTCGATCAGGTTAGGTCTCTCGGTTACGGTAAGGAAGCCTGTATCGTATTACGGATATGTTGTTAGGTTAAAAAAGGTTTAAGACGTAACCCAAAGACGCTTAACGAAACAGGTATCGTTACCTTAACCCTTAGACGGTAAATGATAAATAATGGGAATTATACACATCTTTTAAGTAGGTATATATTATGGATATACATAATTTTCTATTCAATAGCCTCTTAAGTGTAACCAAGCCTGCTCGTTATATCGGTAAGGAGATAAATCAGGTTGTAAAGGACTTTGATAGGCAGGATGTTAAGTTTGCCCTATGCTTTCCCGATATCTATGAGGTGGGGATGAGCCACCTGGGTTTTAAGATAATATACGGGATTTTGAATTCACTGGAGGGTGTCGTATGCGAAAGGGTTTTTTCTCCCTGGGGCGATTTTGAGGAACTCCTGATAAAAAACTCAATTGAGATTTTTTCTTTGGAGTCAAAAAGGCCTTTAAGAGACTTTGATATCATAGGCTTTTCTATTTCGCACGAATTAAATTATACAAATGTTTTAAATATATTAAAACTTGCGAATATAAGATTAAGAAGTACCGAGCGGAATGATAATGACCCATTGATAATTGCCGGTGGTTATTCCTGTTTTAACCCTGAGCCGATAGCAGATTTTATAGATGCATTTGTTATTGGCGAGGCGGAGGAGGTAATCTTAGAAATCATTGATGTATTTCGTAGCCATAAATGCAACAAGGATGGACTTCTTAAAGAATTAGCATCTTTAGAAGGCGTGTATGTGCCGGTTTTATATGAGCCACCAAAAAGAATCAGAAAAAGGATTGTATCCGATTTTAACAATGCTTATTATCCGGTTAAACAGATAGTGCCCTATATAAGCATAATCCATGATAGGATTTCAATGGAGATAATGCGTGGTTGCGTTGGTAGTTGCAGATTTTGTCAGGCGGGTATGCTAACAAGGCCTGTTAGACTCAGAAGTCCGGATAAGATTTTAGAACTTGTAAAAGATACTTATATTTCTACAGGTTATGAAGAGATATCCCTTGTATCTCTTTCAAGCATAGACCATCCAAGTATAAAAGAAATAATTGCTGAGTTAAATAAATACTTTAGCCCAAAGGGGGTTGGTATCTCACTCCCTTCTTTAAGAATTGAAAATGCGCTTAAGGATATACCTTTACTTATTTCTAAGACGAGAAAAACAACCCTTACCTTTGCGCCAGAGGCAGGGACAGAGCGACTCCTGAATGTAATAAATAAAAATATAGAAATAGATGGCTTATTTATTGCGGCAGAGGAGGCATTTAGGCAGGGTTGGAGGCATTTAAAGCTTTATTTTATGATAGGTCTTCCAACAGAGAAAGAGGAAGACCTGCAGGGTATAGTAATATTATGCAGGCAATTATCCCAACTTAAGAAAAAACTTGATGGTCATCCTGCTGGCATAAACATAAGTCTATCCTCATTCATACCAAAGCCCCATACGCCATTTCAGTGGGAAAAGATGGAGGATATTTCAATGCTAAAAGAAAAGGCAAGGTTTATAAAGAACTCGCTAAAAAGTAGGCTTTTTAAAGTGGATGTGCATAATATAGAGTCAAGTTTTCTAGAAGCAGTTTTTTCAAGAGGCGATAAAATACTATCAAGGGTTATATTAACTGCGTTTAACAGCGGATGTAGATTTGACAACTGGACAGATAAATTTGATTTTAATATATGGATGGATTCGTTTAAAAAAGAAGGTATAAATCCCCATAACTATTTAAATAACAGAACCTTTGATGATATGTTTAGTTGGGATATTATTGATACTGGGGTGAGCAAGGATTTTTTAATGAGAGAAAATATGCTTGCCAAATTTTCTATGGCAAGCCCTGGATGCGAGTTAGATGCCTGTAAAAATTATTGCAATGTATGTGGGAATAATAGAAAGAATCAGGTTAAGGTTGATTTAAGATAAATACTTAATCTTAACCATATTTTTGTATTTCTAACAGTCATTTTCCTTGACTTGAAGTTTTTATGTGATAGACTTAAAAACTAAATATGATAAGCGTTTCATCCAAAGTTATAATAGATAAACTCTCTATCGCCCCCAAGGACCCTGCAACAAAATACAGGGTCGCATTCAGTTTTATGTTTATCCTGCCCTTACTTATCTGTGCGTATGTCGGAATAAATTATATCCTGAAGGTGGAAATGCCAAATACGCAGGTTTATGGTCTTATTGCACTTGGTATTTCTATGAGCATCGTGGGATTATACCTTTCCTATAATACCTCTGTTAGGGAGGTTGTTGTAGAGGAAAGCCAAGAGCATATATCTCAGTCCTCGGATTCCGAAGGCATAAAAACCGAGGAAACAAACAAAAGGGAGAAATCTTAAAATGGTACTATATAAAAGATTTATATCAAAACCAATTGGCGAGATTTTAATAGAAAGAGGTGTTATTACAAAAGAACAACTTTTAAATGCGCTAAAGGTGCAAAAAAATGAAAGCAGGCTTATTGGCGAGATTTTAATAAATTCTGGCTTTGCCAAGGAAGAAGATATAGCCCAGGCTCTTACCATTCAATATGGCCTTCCATACCTTCCATTAAAAAATTATGATTTAAACCCAGAGATAACAAAGCTTATCCCAAGGGAACTTGCCTTAAGATATGCCCTGATTCCAATTGATAAGATTGGAAATACTCTCACAATATCCATAACTGACCTTTTAAGCCA
>VGKN01000182.1 GCA_016867055.1 Candidatus Omnitrophota bacterium | reverse complement strand
TGGTTCACAGCCCTTAACCCTACTATCATAAATTTACCACACGAATTTGTGTGGTTTTTTGTTAGACTATGTTTATATGTATTATGTCTATGTTCTCAAAAGTCTGAAAGATAGTCTCTTATATATAGGGTTTACTTCTATTCACCCTTATAAAAGGCTGAAAGAGCATAATAAAGGAGATACCATAAGCACCAATCCCAGAAGGCCATTTATCCTTCTATACTATGAAGCTCATACTTCAGAGGAAGATGCCAGAAGAAGGGAAAAGTACTTCAAAACAGACAAATGAAAATCTTCTCTTAAACAAATGATAAGGAATGGATTAAAAACAAATTTATCTTTAAAGAGAAATACCTTAAAACCTCAATAGGAAAAAGAATGTTAAAATTATTGCTGAAAGAGTCTCTATTACAATTGAGAGCATCAAAATAATCCTTTCAACACCAAAGGTTTCTATATGGAACGGGGAATAGTTTCTGCCGGTAGAGATCATAAAACAGGGAAGAACAGACATCCCCATCTGGAAACTGTCCGTGTGACCATCCCCAGAAGAGTATACAGCGATGCACATCTTTCCTACACTGCTCAATCAATAATTGACCTAATTAAAAACCATAAAAACCAACCTTTATTGACTCGCGGACTGGAATTTGTCTACGAACCGAAAGACCTTCGATTTTTTCAGGCAAGATTCAAGATTGCATAGATGATAGGGGTATAAACAGAATAGATTCTCTTTTCCTTCAACAAAATCTCTATATTTTTTGATATCTTTGTTGGAATTATCTATTTGAAAGATCTTCTATGTTATTTTCTCGAAAATATATTTGTGAATAACAGGTATATCTTGGTAAAATTATATATAAATTATTAAGAATATAGCGTCAGTATAATCTATTCTGTGTACGTCCCTAAACGTTTGTCCCTAAACGTTTGCCCGAAAAAAACTGAAAAAAGAAGGTAAGCGTACAAAAATAATCGCATTTAATGGATGTATTTATGGAAAAGATAATAAGCCATACAAAGTTGACGCAAAAGACAGAGATAAAAAGTATTATAAATTTTGTGGTCAAGAATTTTGGGAGCTAATTACAGGAGACAATAGTTTCTATCAAAAAATTGTCGTTCCAATAGATAAAGAAGCCAAAAAAAGAGACGAAAATTTTAGAAAAATATACAGTGCAAAAATCAATGAACTAACTAGAGATTTCTCACAAAGTTACCTCACAGAGGAAGGACAAATTTATTGGAAAAAATTGATTGATTTTGTTTCAAAGAAAAACAGGAGTCTATAAGCTAATTAGTCCCCCATGTTCCTATTCACTCTAGAAGCTAATATTTTGTCTGTGTACTTCTCTAAACATTCTAAACGTTATTGTCTCCGAAAGGATAATATGTCATATTAATATTATCAGTGGTGAAATATATATGGACATATTTTATCTAAAGTTGATTTTGGCTTTTACCGTTGGAGCATTGTGGATAACTAGTGCGACGGTAATCGCTGAGAGATTCGGGACAAAGATTGGAGGTATAATTACAGGCATACCTTCAACAATCGTCGTATCCTTATTTTTCATCGGCTGGACTCAATCGCCACAAATTGCCTCCACCGCTACGGGAATTGTACCTGCGATTATGGGTTTGGATGCTTTATTTACTGCTTTATATATCGTCTTATCCAAAAATAAATTATATGTTTCGATCGGATTACCTCTTCTCCTCTGGTTTGTTCTTTCTTATTTTTTTGTTTTTTTAAAGCTGGATAATTTCTTTCTCTCGCTTACAAGTTTTGCCATCCTCTTTATTTTCTCTTATGTTCTTTTGGAAAAGATGGTTAAAGTGAAGTCTCAAGGACAAAGGAAAGTAACATTGAACATAAAACAAATAAGCTTCAGAGCCTTATTAAGCGGTACGATTATTGCTTGTGCAGTAATAATGACTAAGGCAGGCGGACCCGTCTGGGGAGGAGTATTTGCCTCATTTCCCGCTATAATGCTTTCTACAATGGTAATCACCTATCTTGCCAAGGGAAGAAATTTTTCTGTTGCTGTCATGAAAGTAGTAATGGTCAGCGGCAGCATCAATGTGGTGATTTACTCTACCGCTGTCCGATATTTATATCCAGTTTTTGGACTAATTCCTGGTACTGTCTATTCATTTATGATATCTCTTTTAACTAGTTATCTAATGTACGAGATTTTAAAAAGGAGAATGTCATAAAATGAGGGACTTTAAGATAATATTTGTTCATGGATATACCGCCTCATCAAAAGCAGATTGGTATCCAAATATTGCTCCGAAGTTAAAGAAGCTTAGAGTTGATTTTTCAATTCCTGATCTTCCGGGCGGTGAACATCCGCGAGCAAAAGAATGGTTAGATACTATCCATCGGGAAGTTTTTAAGACTAAAAAATCGCTAGTATTAGTTGGCCATAGTCTAGGATCAAGAGCAGTTTTGCTTTATCTCGAGAAATATAAACCAAAAGTCAAATTAGTCATTCTTATTGCTGCTTTTGCCAACAGAGTAGCAAATGCCAAAAGAAATAAGGGCAAAGCCTATCCTGATTTTTTTGTCCATAAAATAAATACCGATAAGATCAAAAAATTATCTGATAAGTTTATTGTGATGCACTCCAAAGATGATGACAGTATTCCTTATAAGCAGGGGAAAGAGATTGCCAAAGATTTAGGGGCAAAATTGATTACCTACCAAGGCAGAGGACATTTTTATAATCCGGAAAATGCTCCAGTTATCCTGAATATCATCAGAAAAGAGCTTAAAATCTAAATTGACAATTGATATATCATTAGTTAATCTATACTTCAGTAACTCAGATTTACAACTGAGTTATTCAGTATACACCCATCTAATCTGTTTTTTTCGCTCTGATAAGTTGCAATCCAGAGTAAAATGGGTATATTGTCAGTATGCCGCAGAGAAAAGTAAAATACTTTGATATAAAAAAGCATATTATCAGCCTGATAATGAAAAAGGGCGGTTGGGTAAATACCCATACCCATTTAGACAGAGCTTATACCCTTACCCCTAAAAATTTTCACTTGTACCAATCTCCCCTTTCTAAAAAATGGGAATTGGTAGATGAGATTAAACGCAAATCTACTGTTGGTAATATCTATGACAGGATGGCTTTGGCCATTGAAAACATGCTCAGGCAGGGTGTAACCGCTTTAGGGTCGTTTATTGATGTAGATGAAGCCATCCAGGATAAGGCGATCAAAGCTGCCGATAAGGTCCGGGAGAAATATAAAAAAGATATAAAAATAAAATTTGCCAATCAGGTGCTCAAAGGCGTTTTGGAACCTAAAGCCCGGGAATGGTTTGACACTGGAGCACAGTTTGCGGATATTATCGGCGGTCTTCCCGGGAAAGACAAGGGTAGGGAAAATGAACATTTGGATGTATTGCTGGAAACAGCCAAAAAAATGAAAAAAATGGTACATGTACATGTAGACCAGTTAAATACTACGGCGGAAAAGGAGACGGAACTGTTGGTGAAAAAAACTATCGAGCATGGTATGGAGGGGAGAGTGGTCGGCATTCATGGAATATCCATTGCAACTCACCCAAAAGCCTATCGGGAGAAACTGTATAAATCATTAAAAAAGGCCGGAGTGATGATGATAACCTGTCCCAGAGCCTGGATTGATAACAGGCGTTCTGAAGAACTTTCTCCTATACATAATGCTATCACTCCCGTTGACGAGATGGTGCCTGCAGGAGTGATTGTTGCTTTAGGAGTAGATAATATCTGCGATATTTATTTGCCGCATATTGACGGTGATATGTGGAACGAGCTTCATCTGATGATGGCGGCTAACCGGTTTTTTGAAATTGAGGAGCTGGTAAAAATAGCTACTATCAACGGAAAAAAAGTATTGGGATTAAAATAGATACACTTTCGTACCTACTTTTTGCAGATTTTATCAATTTCCTGCTGCAGGAGATTATCGGCTTTATTTTTTTCCTCATCTTTTTTCCTAAGCCATAAGGAAAGTTCTTTTTCTTCCTTTTCCAATATCCTGATGCTCTTTTTTATGTTAACTGGATTT
>VGKN01000181.1 GCA_016867055.1 Candidatus Omnitrophota bacterium | reverse complement strand
CCGAAATTAATCCCGTTTTGACAGGCGCTTTTTTTGAACAATTGTTTGGTTTTATCCCAGACAAAAGATAGACCAAAGCCAAGTGCGATTGGATACAGGAAAAAAAGCATCATAATGGGATCTTCCCAAGGCCTAAAAACAGGATTCATATAAGATTCCTTTAACCCCGGAAATATGACATTGAAAATTGGGTTAAGCGCCATGTTGACAATTACCATGGTAATGCCAGCGACTAACCCTGTCCAAAATATTTTTTTCATAGTTTTGTTGATTTTAATTAATAATATTAATTATTTTATTATACCAAAAAAATACCTAAATTAAAAGTTGGCTTTTGGTTCCAACAAAATGCACGAACTCCCATTGTTGGACGATGTTAAAACCTGTTTTAGTGTGGAAATAGAAATTCGCCAATAATCATGAAAATCCAAAAAGCACCAACTAAAATAGCTGGAACAAATCCTACCCATAAAGCCCAAGATCGCTCACCTTGTCTGTATGCCTGAATACAGGTTTTTAATGCAAAAAAGGTTAGGATTAAGGCGACTAATCCAGCACCAAAACCCATGCCAGCACCAAGATCAAACCCTTCTCTGCCTTCCATGCTTTCTTTGTCTATTATCGGACGGATGACTGCCGCAAAAACCCCCAAAAAGGGTGGTATCAAAAGAACACTAAATCCCAGCCACATTGCCCGCCAAGCTGTTTTTGTTTTTGGCTTCTCCCTAAATTTGCTGATTATTATTTTTTTCATATTTTTATCCTACCAAAAAACTGTTCTTATTACGAGGCGGTGGGCAAATTGGTTTCTCGAACCGCGCTCAAGCTTGCTCCCCTGGTTGGACGACGTTAGAACCTGTTTTGGCAACAAAAAACCAGCGAATTCGCTGATTTCTTGTCCTAAATAAATCTCTTTTAACACTTATTTAGGATACGACGGGAAGGTCTTGATTCTTTCAGAAACCTCCCCGTCCAAGTCTGACACCTCCCCGTAGAGGAATTATCCCTCCGATTCCTTCCAAAAGGAGGCCCTACAATACTCCTGCACTTCTTTACAGACCTCTACCTCAATAGTTACGATAAGGGCGTCTGTATGCTGAGAGAACCATTTCCAAGTTTCCTCGTCTTTCTCTTTGAGTTTTCTCAGAAATAGCTCTGTAGGAACCAGGTAGACCTTCTCGGCAACGCTGCGATAGAGTCGTGGATTCGTAAGCCAGGATGTTGGAATTGTAACTGGTCCCTCTGCTTCTGTAACCAGTCCTACCAATGCCTGTAAGACATTTTCTGGAATCCATTTCTCCGTAGGTTGCGGACGAGAAACTATTTCTATTCTCTTTGCCATTTTAATCCTCCAATCTTGATTTTGTTATTTTAAATTTATCAAATATATATAAAAAATCAACCCCCTCTACCAAAAAACCGCCTAAGGGCGGTAATTTGTTATCCACAAGTCGGCTCCCCCTGTTGGACGATGTTAGAACCTGTTTTAGTTAATAAAAAGGAGGTGAAAGATCTTGTCTCTCACCCCTTATAAGTCTCATATCTTAATAACCCCTTTAGTCATGCCTGTTAACCTCTTTTACCTTACGTATTCGAAATGCCAACGTTAGCATTGGCGATCGCGTATTCTCTTTATACCGCAATCCATCTTTCCAAAGCGGTTCGCTATGATATCCATTCTGTTGTGCAAAACCATCCATAAGTAGTGGCACAAGAATTCCTTGCGGCATCGTTATTAATTTACTAGTGCTTGGACTACTAAGGAATCTAATATGATCTGCAAGGGTAATAAATACCATAGCATCGTCGGTAAGTCTCTGAAGTCTAAAAAGATTCTGAAGAGAAATGTAAACTTCTTTACTTAAACAACCGTCAAAATCAAAGTTGGCACAATTGTATATGCTAGGAACTTTAATTAGTGCTTGGCTTAAATTACCATTATATAATTGAAGTCCCTTAATAATGTGACCGTCTGGTAATAGAGTCGCTGCATTAACCCATGAACTAATAAGGTTAAACCATTTGTGCTCTTTTTCTACCACTAAACTCCTCGACGGTTCTATTCTGCAACAATTTGCAAATTCTACAATATCAGCCATATTTACATGAGAAAGTGAAATTAATTGAAGGGGGAAATGTAACGCTTTGTGAGTTTCTTCGGCAACAAGTTCACGGATTAGCTGTTTTTCTTCCGTATTATATGGATCTTTATACCGAAACGAAGTATTACGAATTACAGCTATAGAACCAAAACCCTCGACAACAAATTTCCTTGTGTATAGGCCAATCTCTCTGAGTAAATGGCTGAAAGATGAACAGGCTTTAAAGATGGGCACCTGTTTTGCTATTTCTTGAATGGGAATCCCTTTCTTGTATAGTTTTTCGATGGTGGCAATAACCTCTTTTTTACATTTATTACTACAAATAACAACATTTGTAGAATTTTTCCAAAAACTTCTTTTTGTCTTTCTGTTACACCACCAACAAGTTCTCCATCCCCACAATTTAAATGACATAACACATGCATGACAAGACCCTTCACCAGCATGAGGAGAATCGGTTTCTCCACAGTCTATACAACGTTCATAACCAAAAGCCCATTTAAACTGGAAAAGTCTCGCACAATTATTACAAAGAATTTTAAGAATACGCTCTGGTTTTTGAAGGTGTATAGGATTTTTGCAGAAGTTACGATAGACAAGAACACCGCATCGATCACAATATCTTTTTCCCCATTTTCCTCTCGCCCATACGCAACCCGAACAAAGACCTGCGCTATTGTATGGTAAATCATTTTGGTCACATACAATGCATTTTTTATGTCCTGGCCCCCACTCTGTTACTATTCCCTCCAAAAATAATTTATAGCGATACCACATGCGACAGAATAAACACATCGGTCCCTTATCTGTTAGAGCATAGATTTTAACTTTTTTCCCACATCTAGCACATGTCTTTTTGTGTCGTTTTATACTTATATAACAACTACGACACATATTTTTTGCAAAATTTTCTTTTCTTCTTTTACACTTACTGCATATAATAAGGCCTGTCATTCTATTCCTCCTAATTTAAATTTTAAAGGTTCTTTTTGTTTAATAAAAAACAATACCACATTTATGTGGAATTGTCAATTATATTAGCTCCCCCTATTGGACGACGTTAGAACCTGTGTTGGGTAGCTTTAACCCTCTTCAATATTTCTTTCTACGTTTAAATTCCCAGCACCATCAACCGTTATTTCAAAAAAGATATTAGATTCTCCACCAGTTGTAAGAGTAAATTTTTCTTGTGATGTTGGAACAACAAAAATAACTTCTTGGTCAGAATAAACTCTATCTCCCCTC
This sequence comes from Candidatus Omnitrophota bacterium, assembly GCA_016867055.1. Next base: position 729 of record VGKN01000181.1, on the reverse strand, counting down.
AAGGACTCCACATTAAATCTATCATTAATCGGAGCTATCATATCTCCTTCTTCATTAACAAGTATTCTAAATTCCGTAGGAAGGGAAAGTCCAATGTCTTCCCAATGCGTATTGATTTTGAAATATAAAGTAAGAGCATTAATTTTATCTCCTGGTTTATAAGATGAAAATGAAATAAAAGATGGAACTGTTCTTTCTCCTAAAGAAACTGATATGAGAGAAAAATCTGCTTTTCTTATACCCTCTTCCCAAGTAAAAGAAAAAGGATAAGGATAAGAAAATTCTTTATAAATTAAATTTACTGATTCTTCTGTCTCAATGGGGTTTGTTGTCGCTTCTTCTTTCTCTAAAATATTTGTTTCTGGCAACTGATTGTCTTTTTTATTTATTTTTGAATATTGCCATAAAATAAGACCTCCTGCTAATATAGCTGTAATCAAGACAATACTAATAGCTATGACTGTGGGTATTTTTTTGTTCATTACTCCATTTTAACAGAAAAGTGGTAAAAAGATAGAGGGTTTTTAAGTTTTCCCTTCTGTTCTTTTTTCTAGTCTTGTATAATTCTTTTTTATCGTTTCTGGATAAAAATAATCTAAATTATATCTAAGATTGGCAACTAGATATCTTCCTTCTTTTTTCTCTTTTTTTGCTACCTCTCTTAGATATTTTTCCCAATTAATAGGAATATTTGGTAAAAACTTAACAATCTCTGGCTTATCAGGTTTA
>VGKN01000180.1 GCA_016867055.1 Candidatus Omnitrophota bacterium | reverse complement strand
GGAGGATACAAAAAATGACTGAGTTTAAAATCAAGGGATAGAAACCAAGATAAGAGTTTATTACTGTAAAAAGAACTATCGTGGCTTCTATACAGAGAAGCTAAAATTGTTGCAAAGAAGGGAACCTATTGATGCTGAAAAGGAAAAATATCAAATTAGGTTTAGAGTTGATATTTATCCTTGCTCTTATCTTTGGAGGGGTTAAAGTACTCGATAAAAAAATTAATTTGCCTGTATATGATTCTGACGAGGTTTCCTGGATCTTTACCGCTTATTATTTTAATCTTTACTTTCTTCGCTTAGAACTTTTCCACCCCGACTGGAATGATTATGAGGCATTTGACCAACCTCCTCTTGGAAAATACATAATAGGTGCGGCTCTTCATCTCAAAGGATATACGATTGACTCGCTTGAGCCGAAAATGTTTCTGAATAGCATTCCCCTAACTAAACTTCAAAAAGGGCTTGATTTAGTAATACCAAAGGTTCCAAACCCACGCGTCGTCATACCCCTTTTACGATCGGTTATCTTTATTTTCGCTCTTTCATCTTTGCTTTTAATCTATATTTCGCTCAGGATATCCTATGGTTTCTTGCCTGCTTTGATTTCTACAGGGTTGATTGTTAGTAATCCCATTTTTGGTATGGTTTCGACGCGGATCCTTGGAGACCCAATTCTCTTGCTCTTTTTTGCCTTATTCATTCTGTTTTGCACATTATATTTGAAATCCAAAAATACTATTTACATCATTTTGGCTTTTATCGTATCTTCCTTAGCCTTTTCAACCAAACTGAACGGAATTCTTTTAGTTCCGATGCTCATCGTTTTATTCCTCGTAAAGAATAAATTTTCTCTATCCCGACCGAATGTTAAGGTTCTAATCACGGGACTAACGTTTTTTCTTTTAGTCACCGTAATTTTAAACCCTGTTTATCTAAACAGCGGTATCAGAGCGATAGCCAGGATGGCTGATGCAAGGTTTTCAGCGTTTCAGAATTACCAGGAGACATTTAAGCATGCTGCTCTATCCTCGGTAAGCGAAAGATTTGTCGCGGCTGCCCAAATTATTTTTTTTCAAAATTCCCTATTTTATAAATTTGTCAGGATTCCTCTTGAACTTATTATATTTGTTCTCGGAATTTATAATATCTTCAGGAAGAGAGACCTGTTTTTGATGCTCATCTTTTTATTTTTGGTTATCATCCCAGTATCCATACTTCCCTTTAGACTGTCGAGATATTGTTACTGGATTTTTCCGTTTACGCATATTATGGCCGGTCAGTCATTAAACTTTTTCAGAGACTTGTTTACCAGAGCACGTTGGTTAAGGGTTCGACCGTGTGGGGACGATATTAGCAACAACGCCCAAGCTTGAGAACCTGGTTGGATCGCAAAAGGTGAGAGAACTTACTCAAACGGTAATTTACCCCATTAGAAATCTAACCCCGCTGCTCCCTCCGGGCCAGGCTCCGCCTAGGAAGGGCTCATGCCCCGGAGGGAGGCCCGCTGGGCCGGCGGCTGCAGTCCCGCCTGCAGCGGGATTAGATTTTACAATAATTCCGCCTGCCTGCCCCGCCTTCGGTCGGGACCGGAGCCGGTAGGCAGGGCGGGATTTAGTGCCCCGGTGGAATTTCTAACGGGGTTTACTTCTTTAATAAATTATGATACCCTCAAACCATGAAAAATGGGATTGAAAATAGAAATATTCTTTTAAAAATCCTTAAAGAGGTAATGGAGGGAGAGGAAGGTGTCCTCTTTGCCTACCTCTATGGTTCGTATGCATACGGTGTCGTCCTTTCTGAGAGTGATCTTGATGTAGCTGTTTATCTTAACCCTTCAGACATGAAGGAATACCTTAAAAAGGAAAAGAGAATCCTCTCCGTCTTAATTGATAAGATTCACACTGACAGAATTGATCTTAGAATCCTTAATGTCATGCCTCTTCTTTTACAGTATCATGTGCTCAAGGAAGGGATTCCTATTTTGATTAAGGATGAACAAGGAAGGATTGACTTTGAGACCAGGGTGATGAACAGATTTTTCGAATTGAAGCCTTACCTTGATGAGTATAGGGAGATGCTTTTTTTGAGAATTAAAGCGGGTATCTAAATGAAATCAAAAGGACTAATCAGGAAAGAAAGGATCATCGAATATCTCGATAATATCGAAAGACAGCTAAAGGACATCAGATCGATCCCCATTCCGGGCAAAGAATTTTTCCTTAACAGGGAAAATTCCATCCAGATTAAAGCAATCAAATATAGTCTGGCCTGTGCTATTCAGGATGTAACTCACATCTCGGCTCATATCGCCTCAACCCTTTTACTATGGAAGGTCAGGGAAAGCGAAGCTGAAGCCATCCTGGCTTTGGCCGAAGAGGGAATCATACCAAAGAAATTTGCCGAGAAAATAAAGGGAATGCCTTCATTTCGAAATAGAATTATCCACGATTATTTGCCCAATGAATTTGATGCAGAAAAACTCTATGAGAGTCTGCAGAATTTAGATGATTTTAAGAAGTTTTCAAGATTTGTTCTCAAATGGATTTCAAAAAAGGATTGAAGATAGAGTGAAATAAGGACTGAGCATTTAGGACTGAGGACTGAGTGGTAAGGACTGAGAATATTAAGGACTGAGTCTTCGAGGGTTAAAAAATAGATTTATTTCATCTTCATCTTTTGTCGATAGACAGCAGCCCTTAAGCCACCAACAAGCCTACTCACTTCCTTTGCCAACGTGTCCAAGATTTGAAATGCAGTCAGGTCAATGTGCCCTACATCTAATGAAACGTACAATTGTGATCTTAATTCAGCACAGGAACCTTTGGCGATAACTAAAAATTGGTGGAATTCCGAACGCCCGCCCCGTTCAAATCCTTCAGCTATGTTTGACATGATTGAAACAGATGCTCTCCTAATCTGTTCCCTAAGCCCAAAATCTTTAAATAAATCGCCTTGTTTCGTTACTTTGTAAATATTTTTTGTAAGTTCTCTTGCCTTCTGCCAGGCAATCAAATCCTCAAACTTCTCTATTCTCCCAGAATTGGTCATAAATTTACTCCTTTCAATAAAATTTTATGTATTCAATACAACTCCGTCCTTAGTCCTCAGCACTCAGTCCTCATTATCTTAAAGGGTGGGATGGTAGCGATTTACCCAGAGTTGCCAGATGAGGAGAGTCCAGAGTGGTTTTCTATTGTCCCTCTTATTTCCCAGGTGATCTTCAAGCAAGGCGGTATTAATACTGCGGTTGTCCCAAGAAAGCCAGATTTTAAACCTGTATCTATGAATTTATCCTCCTGTAAGCCTCCCGTCGATGTCCAACCTTAATCACCAGGATAAGAAGGATTTGTCAAGACAAAAGGCACGGAATATCAGTTACCATTTGGCTAAGCTGCCAGCCTCTCTCTTATTATGGTAAGATTAAGCAAGTCAAGCGGATCCTTTGTAGTTCTTTTCCCTGCGTCAAGAATTTCGATTGCAACAATCCTTTTATCTTCTGAATAATCAATAATGATGCCATCAAGCTCTACCGACTCAACGATAGGTACCTGTTGAATAAATTCGATATTGAGCAAATCATGTGTCGGATCGTATTCAATTTTCATCTCTCATCTCCTTCCAGTAACATTTGATTTGTGAGGTTAAATATGCAGTTAATACAATGACCTCTTCTTCCTTCTCTTCATAGATTACCCTTAATAAATATTCTTTCCCGTCGATTTTGTATTTTCTTTGAGCAACCTTACGACCTCCGTATCCTTCTACAATTTGGCCAGGAAAATTAATAGCTTCAATGATCCAATCGTTGGTTATCTTCCTTCTTTCTAATTTTCCCTTTGCAATAGGTATGATTTCAATATTCTTCATCTATTTATGTGTTTTATTTTATCAGTTTTTCAATAAACGTCAAGCATTGTTTTGGATTAGATCATTATTGTGCCTCGTCGGCCCATCCTGTCTGGGCTGGATAAGCCTTCTCGAAATGACGATTCGATTATAACGACCTCCAGGCAGTTATTATGAACGAAGCAAAGCACACCTTAAAATATTCAAAGAGTAGGATGATAACGGTTCAACCAGAGCTCCCA
>VGKN01000179.1 GCA_016867055.1 Candidatus Omnitrophota bacterium | reverse complement strand
AGAATCGCATCAAGAATTTTCATCTACACTGGTTGCACAGATTGCGAATTTTGTAGCAAATCCTGCAAATGAACAAGCCATCGCACGGTTAGCTAACTCTAAAACAATATTTGAGTTCTTTAGAGAACTTTTAGAACGAGATGATTGGCTTGAGGTAATTTCTGTATTAGACCATACAGGTGCACTTGATGCGTTAATTCCACCATTAGCAGCGTTAAGAAGAGTAACAACGATAGAATTGCCTCACAGGTTCAATAGACGAGAGCATACGCTTGCGGGTATCAAATTCCTACCAGCATTCGAAAAAAAGAGACGATGTATAGCTGTATTAGCCTTTCTACTTCATGATATAGGCGTTGATGTAGGTGAGGGAGGTCAAATTCGTCACGAAGAACGCAGCATTGAACGTCTTGGACAAATACCATGGTGGAAGTATTTATCAGGCGAGGAACAGGATGAGATTCGGATTTTAGTAGGGTATCATAAAACGATATGGTCACTTGCTAATAACTTTGAGGAATTAGATTGGTTTGTTAATAAGGTTCAGGAAATTACTGGGATTAGCTATGCAGGTCCAATATATCGATATATGCGCGAACTTCTGGAAGAGATAAGTCGGAGGATTAAATCAGAAAATCCATTAGCAGAAATCGTTAGGCTAATAGAAAATCCAGTATCTGTCGTTTGGGTTCTTACAGAAAAAGAAAAGGAAACATACGATATTGATATGCTAGCAGCTATGGCATCTATCGCATTAAGGAGCTTATTAAACATTGCAATTTTTAGTATAGGATTGAGCAGTGTATCTCGGTTAAAATTAGGTACCTTGGATCAATTCCAGATGCTATTTAGTCTATGGATGGCGGACCAGGCAGGATTTATGGGCAGACCTAATCAGGTTGTTCCGAGAAAGGTAATCAGGCTATTTGATATTATTTCAACTCTACTCGGCTACTTTCCAAGCGGCCATCAACACTATCATAGGCTATTTGGAAGGTTTTATGGAGCTGGAGCTGCTGGGCCAGTAGTTTTTGACGGAGCTTTTGATTTAGCCGAAGTAAACGCTATCAGCGAGATTGAGGATCTGACCAGCCGAGACCTAATCTATATGATTTACTTAGCACCCCACCTAACAATACAATGGGTAGCCAAAGAATTAGGACTTACTGAGAATGCCCTCTTAAAACGTCTTACGGCCATTCGCTCTATGTCGTTACCTGGTCAGCCGATTATCAACAGAATTATTGATGGATGGCATCTATCGTCATTGCGCCAGCGAGGCGTTGGTGTTTATCATCCCGGAAAAGAAACAATAAAAATCTTTAAACAGATGTTTAGAAATAGGTTTGTAGGCTGGATTATCCATGGCTCGGGAACAGAAGGCACGGTTAGCAGAGGTGATGTTGCTGCTAAGATTGATCAAGAAGGCAGTTTGCCTATAGATGGAGAAAAAATAGATGTCCGAAACATCTTTGCATCTGACCTTCGACAAGCCTATGAACGTAATGTTCTGCCTGAAGTTATCATTGTTGATACAGAAGCAGACCTTTCTTGTTTTGTAAATGATTACGTCCAACTTTGTAAGTTAATTTATGATAAAGGCTTATTAAATTCTACTGAAAAGATTAAATTTTTCCTGCCTAAATGTATAGTTACTATAAGAACCGAGAAAGAACTTGTAAGACTTAAGTTACAGCTTCGGTATAAATTAGTTATAGAAACAGGTATTTCGTCTAAAGAAGAAGGATTGATAGAACCTTTAGTTGATCAAGTACTTGGCATAGACGCAACTGGGGTAGGTTCGGCAAATAACAAACAGATTCTATTTGCTGAAGCAACAGAGATTTTAAAAGAGAAAGGGATACAAACTCTAAGTTATGAAGAAGCTTCAGTATTAAGAGAGGGCGCTGAGTTGTCAGCCCCGTCCAAGTTAACTGCCTTGCAAGGTATTAGGCAGATGATGAGTGAATTAGTAAGGGGGTTATTAGAGCGGCTAAAAGGCAAAGGCGACCAGAGGCTCTTCTTTGCCTACCAAGCTTACCAACAGCCTGAGCCTTCAAGACTTACCATTTTGATTGGGAGAATAGCCTTATTTGGGTTAGCTGTGTATTTGGGTTCATTGGTTATCCCGGGTATTTTTGGAGCTGTGGTGGGTATAGGCGCTGTGTTAGTTCTTACAGGCGGCGTTAGACTGGCGTATATGGGTTGGCAAAAGAGAGATTCTGTTACATTAAGTCTAAAACATTGGGTTAGTGAAAAAACGCCAGCCATTTCTCTTACTGCGTTAGGCTTAGGAATGGTTTTGGCTTATATTAGGTTAGTAGCTCAGGGCTTAGTTGTTTGGGCAAATGTAAGTCTGGCTATGTATGTATTAGCAGTGTTTGTAATTTATCTTATCTACTATGACCTCAACATGACTAAACAATTAGTTCCTGTGGCAGTAGGCGGAGATAGAAGATTAACGCACAGTACCCGGAGTATAGTTCCAAATATTATAAGATTTGATAGAAGACACAGTGGAACAGAAGAAATGAGTCGTGGTAGTGGCGATGAGGACGAAGCAATCTCATTGCTTATCAGTAAAAAAGGAAGAGGGAAAGGATACTATAAAGTTTTTAATTCCTTGCTAAGAGGCTTTCATTACAAAAAAACAGCAGAGGTAGATGAAATCGAAGAGATGAGCTGGAATAGCAGGAGGCGTGAAGCTATGTGGTTCAATTACGAACTCCTACGACAACTTATTAGAGAAGGCAGATTAAATATTAAATACTTAGAGTTTCTTAAAGGATTATCTTCTTATGAGCTCTATATATTAGCTAGATTTATTAGAGGGGATATTTCGACAGAAGAAATAAAACCCTTTGTTCAAAGGACTTGTGAATGTCTCAATATAGACCCCTCTTGTGAAGAAATAAGATACTCTCTTATTAAAAGGCTCTCTCTTATATTTATGCTGAGTCCAAGATGGTCTCGAGCCCACAGTAGAACGTTACAAGATAACCCACTTTCTATCTACGAGATAATCTTATTAGAGATGGCAGCTCAGTTATATAGAAGAGAGGAGATGGCTGTAGTGATTGAGTATTTGAGAGGAAGCATAGATGGTGACTTTGTAAGTATGTGTAATTTGCTTAAGGAAAAATATACTCAATTACAAGAACTTACTGAAGAGCAGAAACAGATATATGAACTATTAAGAAGTCGCCTAAGCTTTCCTTTAGGCAGGATGATTGGTACGATATGGGCAGCAGTTAAAGGTGCAATGGATATAGGCTGGATACCTCGTTCTGGAATAGATCTCGGCCCCCTCGAATATATTGTAGATAAAAGAATTACTCCTGAAGAGTTGAGATTTTTAGAAGAGATTAATTGCTACACAGAACCAAATCTCTCAGTTTTGGCAAGGAGTCTGGATAAACCCAGATATATGATTACTCAGCACCTAAATGATTTAATAAGGAAGACTCAAATATCGCTGCCTATACACCTTCTATGTGGTGGCTTAAGACGAAAAGCAGTCTTAGAGAGATATAGGAAAGGAGAAATTTCAGGTTTAGATCGTCCATTGGATGAACTGTTAGAAGTCGCTTCTAGGCTAGATACTGTGGATAGCAGAAAATTAGCTGAGAATCTTCATATACCACTTTGGGGTATAAGAAACAGATGGTCTGGTATTTACAGAAAACTGGGTATTCCCTACTATTTAGAAATGGATAGGCTCTTTTCGGACAGACTGAGATGTGTGTTGGATGAAGCCAGGAAAGTAGGGATTGTTGGTAGGAAGCGCCCTGTTGAACACATCATTGATCCCATTCAGCTACTTTCAGTTGATACTTTGGTATGGTTGATTAAGGAAATGTTGGATTTTTATTATGCCGAATCTCGGGTGGCAGGAGATAGTGACATATCGCTACACTTAGCCTCAGCTGATGACCAAACCAAAACTGTGCCTACTTCCGCCCTTTCCTGGCCAAACTTAATAGCAGGCATTGGTGTATGGATAGTTGGCTTGGTTAATCTTATACATGTCTTGCACACAAATCCCAGTATGACTCTACCCATTATAGCAGTTATAAGTTTTATCTACTTTATCTCG
>VGKN01000178.1 GCA_016867055.1 Candidatus Omnitrophota bacterium | reverse complement strand
GCTTGGGCAAGGTCGGCAGATTACAGGGCCATTTGTACCCGAATCCTGGGCATATAACAAAGAGGTAAAACCCGCTGCTTACAATCCTGAATTTAGCAAAAGACTCTTAAACGAAGCAGGCTGGCAGGATACAAATGGCGATGGCTGGCTTGATAAAGAAGGAAATACCTTTGAATTTACTATAATAACTAATCAGGGAAATGAACAGCGCAGGATGTGCGCTGAACTCATCCAGAAAAAACTTGCGCAGATAGGTATAAAGGTAAAGATAAAGATTATCGAATGGTCTGCCTTTATAAGTGAATTCATAGATAAGAGACACTTTGATGCGGTTTTGCTCGGTTGGTCGCTATCAAGAGACCCGGATTGCTACGATATATGGTATTCCTCAAAGACAAAAGAAGGGGAGTTTAACTTTATCAGTTATTCTAATCCCAATGTGGATAGCCTTTTAATCGAGGGAAGAAGGACGTTTGACCAGGAAGAAAGAAAAAAGATTTATCATAGGATTCAGGAGATAATCTACGATGAACAGCCCTATATATTTTTATATGTGCCGGATAGTCTTCCGGTAGTACATTCAAGATTTGAGGGTATTTGTGTGGCTCCTGCTGGAATAGGCTATAACTTCATCAAGTGGTATGTGCCGAAGGAGAAGCAGAGATATTTGAGGTAATCGGTAACGGTTAGGGTGACGCTCGTTCGACAAAGCTCAGGGCGTGCTGAGCGAAATCGAAGCACGAAGCCCGCCTGCCTTCCAAAGTCTTGTGCGGCGGACAGGTATCGGTTACTAAGAAAATATGTAAGAAAAGATAGTGTCGATAGGCGAATTACGAAACGGGCATCGTAACCGTAACCTTTTAAACTATGTTAACATATCTATCAAAAAGACTTTTGGGATTGTTTCCGCTTTTACTGGGAATTATTACCATCTCTTTTATAGTAATCCACACAGCACCCGGTAAGCCCACAGACCTTCAAACCCAGTTAAATCCAAAGGTCTCGTTAGAGGCAAGGGAAAGATTAAATGCGCTCTATGGTTTAGATAAGCCTCTACACATACAGTATATAAACTGGCTCAAGAGATTTGCCATATTCGACCTTGGAAATTCCTTCCAGGATGATAGGAGGGTTTTAGATAAGATATTGGAGAGAATTCCTCTCACCCTTCTCATAAATCTTCTTTCAATATTTTTCATCCTTATAATCGGTATTCCTATCGGAGTAATTGGTGCAGCAAAACATAATAGTTTTTTTGATAAAGTAACTACTATATTTGTATTTATAGGCTTTGCTATGCCTACCTTCTGGTTGGCACTTATCTTAATGAGTTTCTTCGGCTTAACTTTAGGGTGGCTTCCAATATCCGGCATAACCTCTCTTGAGTTTGAAAGATTTAATCTTATTGAAAAGGTTATTGATATTGCAAGGCACCTCATTTTACCTGTTTTTGTCTCAAGTTTTACAGGGCTTGCAGGAATATCGCGCTTTATGAAGACAGGTATGCTTGAGGCGCTCTCGCAGGATTATATAAGAACAGCAAGGGCAAAGGGTCTTCCAGAGCACATCGTTCTTTATAAACACGCCTTAAAAAATACCCTACTTCCAATCGTTACGATACTTGGTCTATCCGTACCCTCGCTTATCGGTGGAAGTGTAATCTTTGAATCTATATTTGCAATACCCGGGATGGGTAGGCTATTCTATGATTCAGTGATGGCAAGGGACTATCCTGTTATTATGGGAATTTTGACGATAGGTGCTATTCTTACACTTCTGGGAAACCTGCTTGCAGATATCTCCTATGCGTATGTAGACCCGAGGATAAGGGTAACCGCAAAGGCGCAAAAATGACCGCAAAAACACAGAACCGCCAAAACGCGAAATAACTACAGAGGCGCAAAGGAACTTTTGGGATTTATAGTGGTTAGTTTCTTTGGGCTGATTGCGATATTCGCACCATTTTTATCGCCCTATGAACCAGATGCCATAAACATAAACGAAGCCCTTTTATCTCCGAGCAGGGCACATCTGCTTGGAACCGACCAGTTAGGAAGGGATTTGCTCAGCCGCTTGATTTACGGAGCAAGGATTTCTCTCTTTGTGGGTATTATTGCGGTTGGCTTGGCAACGCTTATAGGAATATTGCTCGGTTCTTTAGCAGGTTATTATGGAGGAATGGTTGATTCTATCATTATGCGATTTACAGACATAATGCTCTGTTTTCCCACATTCTTTCTGATATTAGCAGTCATAGCAATACTTGAGCCAAGCATAATAAACATAATGGTTATAATTGGTTTAACAAACTGGATGGGCGTTGCCAGGCTTATCCGAGCAGAAATCTTATCCCTAAAAGAGAGAGAGTTTATACTGGCTGAGAAAACAATAGGCGCCTCGGATTTCAGGATAATAATTGTTCACCTGATTCCGAATGCCCTTGGGCCTGTGTTGGTAAGCGCCACCTTAGGAGTAGCAGGCGCAATACTCCTTGAGTCAGGGTTAAGTTTCTTGGGAATAGGTGTGCAACCACCAACCCCAAGTTGGGGAAATATATTAACAGAGGGAAAAGCCACATTAGGCTATGCGTGGTGGCTTACTGTATTTCCGGGTCTAACAATACTTTTATCGGTATTGGGCTACAATATGCTTGGAGAAGGTTTGCGAGATAGATTAAAATAAACGGATTAGCACAGATTATCTGTGATAATCTCGCGGTTCTTATCTTGTGCTCATCTGTGTACCATATGGTATAAAAATGAACAAAAACGACCTGTTAAAAATTCAAAATTTAAAGGTACATTATAAAAAAAATGGAGAAAGTATTCCTGCCGTAGATGATGTATCATTTGTCATAAATGAAAAAGAGGTTCTGGCGCTTGTTGGAGAGTCCGGCTGCGGTAAGACCACACTTGCTCTTTCCATATTAAAACTCTTGCCTCAGGAAAGTCTCTCTTTGTTTGAGGGTAAAATTATCTTTCAAGAGAAAAACCTGCTGGAATTAGATGAGGTAAATTTAAGAAAAATAAGGGGAAGAAGGATAAGTATGATATTCCAGGAGCCTAAAACCGCCTTAAACCCAGTTTTTACTATTGGTGAGCAATTAGGCGAGGTATTAAGCCAGCACTCAGATTTAAAGGAAGATAAATTAAAGAAATCTGTGATTGAAATCTTAAAAGAAGTAGGTATTCCCTCTGCAGAGGAGAGATTTTCTTATTATCCCCATCAACTCTCAGGAGGTCAGGCGCAAAGGGTTATGATAACAATGGCAATTCTGGGAAGTCCTAACCTTTTAATAGCAGATGAACCTACCACAGCCCTTGATGTAACCATACAAGCACAGATACTTGAACTATTAAATAAACTTAAAGAGAAAAAAGGGTTGTCTATTCTCCTGATAACCCACGATATAAGCATCTTAGAGGAAATAGCAGATAGTGTGGCTATCATGTTCAAGGGGAAACTCCTTGAATATTGTGACGTAGATACCTTTTTTAAAAATCCACTACATCCCTACACGATAGAACTCATAAACAGCGTTCCAAGGCTGGGATTTAACAAGGTAAAGGTAGGAATACAGACAAGGGAAAGGGATAATGTCAAACTCTTATCAAGGTGCGTTTATCTAAATAGGTGTAGCAGGGCTGATGCAATTTGTATGCGCGAGGAATCCCAATTTATAGAGATAGAAAAGGAACACTTTGTAAACTGCCTTTTGGTATAAAAAAATAACGTTTTAAAGGTTACGGTTACGATACCAGTTTCGGCAATCGGTTATGTTTGTCGGTTTTAAAAACATATTAACATTACCTTTACCTAAAACGATACGGGCTTCGTCACCCTAACCGTTGCCGATTATTAACATATGGATCCTTTATTAGAACTTAAAAACGTAAAAAAATACTTCCCTGTCAAAACAGGATTCTTTAGAAGTTCTGTTAAAACCGCTAAAGTGGTTGACGGTATCTCATTAAAGATTAACGAGTCTAAGACCTTAGGCCTTGTAGGTGAATCTGGCTGTGGAAAATCCACTTTAGCAAAACTCATCCTTGCCCTTTTTGAGCCGACCAATGGCGAGATATTTTTTAACAAAGTAAGGCTTGAGCGGATT
>VGKN01000177.1 GCA_016867055.1 Candidatus Omnitrophota bacterium | reverse complement strand
CCATGGTTTGTTAATTCGTAAAGGGTTTTATTCAGGGCTTTTACTTCCACAGGTTGCCGCAGAATATAGCTCGACCAGGGAGGAATTTTTGGAACATACCTGTTATAAGGCAGGACTTAATAAGGAGGCTTGGAAAAAAGGAGCAGATATATATATTTTTAGTGCATTGGTATTTGGGGAGAAAGATCTAAAGGATAAATAAATTTATGAATAGGTTTTTTATAAGCCCAGACAATATAAAGGATGGCAAGGCCTACTTTGAAAACAGGGAGATGCATCATATCCTTGATGTCTTAAGGATTAGACCAAATGAAAAAATAGTATTTTTTGATGGAACAGGTAATGAATATACAGGTATATTAAAACGGGACAAAAATAGACTTTTATTTGCTAATATTATCCATAAGAAAAATGTTGAAAAATTTCGATTTCCAAGGATAACACTCTCTCAAGCAATCCCAAAAAAAGAGAAAATGGATTGGATTATTGAAAAAGCCACGGAGTTAAACGTGGATACTATTATACCTATTATAACTGAGAGGTGTCTCATAAGAAAAAATGAAGAAGTTTTAGAGCGATATACAAATAGGTGGAGAAAGATTGCGATTTCTGCCTCAAAGCAATGCGGAAGAGTAGTTATTCCTACCATTGTCCAACCAAAAAAATTTTTGGATATTGCAAAGGATGCAAACATAAACTACAAATTGGCTATTTTTGCTACCCTGTCAGACAAGAGATTGGTTTTAAAAGAAATTCTAAGTGATGTTTTTCCTGATTCAATCATAGTCTTTGTTGGTCCCGAAGGTGATTTTACCGAAAAAGAAATAAGGCTTGCCAAGGATTTTAACCTGGCTCCGGTAAATATATCTCCCCTTACCCTTAGGGTTGAAACTGCAAGTATATTTTTATTATCAGTACTGAACTTCAAGTATATGAGTTATACGGAAAATACATGATATTAGTAAACCCTAAATTTTCACTTATAACACTCGGTTGCAAGGTCAATCAATACGATTCCAAAGAGATAAAAGAAAGACTGGAAGGTATGGGTTTAAGAGAAGCAGAAAATCATTCCCCTTCTGACATAGTATTCATAAATACCTGCACCATCACAGACACGGCAGATAGGAAGTCATTCTTTATGCTAAAACAAACTCTTTCCAAAAATCCGCGGGCAATGATTTTTGTGACTGGCTGTGCTGTTGACTATCATGAGGGAAATTTTTATTTAGATGATAAAAGAGTTATTTTTGTCAAAAATAAAGATAAGGCAAGGGTTGATAAGATTGTAAGTCAATACATCAATTTAGAACCTAATCTCCAAAGTGGTTTTGGAAAAAAAAGAAATACCCACACCCGGGCCATAGTCAAGGTTCAAGATGGATGTGAGAATTTCTGCTCCTATTGTGTGCTTCCCTTTGTGAGAGGAAGTATCAAGTCAAGGTATATTGAGGATATAGTGGGTGAGATAAAGATACTCGCAGATACTGATATTAAAGAAGTTATCCTATCCGGGATATGCCTTGGAAGTTATGGAAAAGATTTAAAAGAGAATTTAGATTTATCTATGCTTCTTGAACAAGTTGAATATATTAAAGGCAACTTCAGGATTAGGCTTAGTTCAATTGAGCCAAAATATGTGACTGAGAAACTCATTGGTATACTAAGTTCCTCCAGAAGAGTTTGTCCGCACATTCATCTGCCTTTTCAGTCAGGTGATGATGGGATACTGGAGAAGATGAACAGGCCTTACACTTCTTCATATTATATTGCCTTGGTTGATAAACTGCGTTCCGTGATTCCAAATATTGCAATTACAACGGACATTATAGTGGGTTTCCCTGGGGAGTCTGATAAGAATTTCTATAGTACCTTATCTTTTTTAAAAAGGGTTAGGCCTTCAAGGATACATGTATTTCCATATAGTGATAGAAATAATACTTTTGCAAGTAAACTAAAAGATAAAGTTTCGGCGGATATTAAACTTGAGAGGGCAAAACTCATAAGAAAATTAGGAGAGAGGTATTCATTTGGATATCGAAGAGATTTTTTAAACAAGACATTAAGGGTTTTAGTTGAATCAAGATTTGATAAAAAAACCAATCTCTATTGCGGGTATAGCGAAAATTACATAAGGGTGCGCGTTGACTGCAAAGAAGATTTGTCGAATAAGGTAATAGATGTTAAAATAAAAGAGATAACAAAAGAACTTGCAATCGGTAACCCCATAAACTCTCCTTCACAACCTCTTTTATTTCAATAAGTTTGAGTATTCCTACCTTGACAAAATCAAAAATTTATGGTATATTTATAAAAATTTTTTGAGGAAGATGGGAAATTTTAATTGGATAGATCTATTCATAATAACTGCTCTAATAAGAGGCGGCTATATAGGTTTTAAAAGAGGAACCACCAATGAATTGATTAGACTTTTGGCAACTATTTTTATGGTGGTGATTTCCATACAGTTTTACACCAAGATGTCAAAGAGTTTGGAGACAAGATTTTTGTTGCCTGCTGTTCCTGCGCAAATAGCAAGCTTTGGTATTCTTGTTTTAGTGGCGTATCTACTTACAAAAATGTTCGTGGATTTTTTACAGGATTTTATAAAATTTAAATTTACTGCCACCGTTGACAAAGTTTGCGGGTTATGTTTCGGCACATTGCGTGGCCTACTTTTTGCAAGTATTATACTTATCTTGTTCCATATCTCAGAAATAGAGGAATTGAAATTAGGAGTGATGAATTCAATATCAGGGGGGTTAACTAAAGACTTCGCTTTTTATTTGCATAGCTTGTTTTTTTACTAAATATTATTATGCAATTTCTGTGTATTCAAAAGTTATAGTTGACTGCGATGCAGGCATAGATGATGCCTTAGCTATTCTATTTGCTCTTGCCTCTCGAGAGGTTGATTGTAAAGCAATAACAACGGTAAGTGGCAATGTAGATGTATTTCAATCTACAGAAAATGTGTTAAAGATTTTGGAACTAACAAATCTTAACGAACTGCCGCCCGTTGCAAGGGGAAGCAAGTATCCTTTAAGTGGAACGGTTATGGAGGCAAGAAGCACCCATGGAAAGGATGGGCTTGGCAATACCTTCCTTCCACCGCCAAAAATAAAAGCAGCAAGTTTCAACGCCATCAATCTGATCATTGAAATATTAAATCGTGAAAATAATGTTATTTTAGTTGCTATTGGTCCGCTGACTAATATTGCCAAGGTAATAGACATGATAGAGCATAAAAAGGAAGCAAGAAATTCAATAAAAGAAATTATTATAATGGGCGGAGTTTTAAATTTATCCGGTGGATTAAGAGAATTAAAGGAGTTTAACATATCAAGCGACATAGATGCTGCCAGCAGAGTATTTGCATCACCTATAGAAAAAAGATTGGTAAGCTTAGATATAACAAGTCAGGTTTTCCTTGAAAAAATACATATAGTCCATTTTAAAAAGTTTAAATCCAGATTAGCCGCTTTTATAGTGGACATATTGAGTTTTGCATTTAATTATAACCGAATATTCAGAAAAATAGAGGGGATTTTTATCCATGATGCAGTAGTTTTAGGTATTGCAATGGATAATAATCTTGGAAGATTTAAGGGTTTAAACTTAAAGGTAGATACTGAATTTGAGAGAGGCAGAATTTTAGAAATAAAAGGTAAGCCAAATATGCAGGTCTGCATAGGATTTGAAAGAAAGAAATTTTTGGAGTTATTTATAGATAGATTAGATTTTATCATAGATAAGGGTAGAAACTGACCAAAGGAAATGGAGGATTTTTAATGAAGCTTAAGGAACTTTATGGCTCGGCTATAAAATTGGGCATAAAGCATGATCCGCGTGGAAATAAACTTGTAAAGGAACATCTTAAAAAACAACAGGCAAGGTATAAGTCGCTTAAGGCAGAAGAAAAAAAGAACTTTGACATAGAGACACTTACAAATCCTTATAACGACACAAGGATATTAAATGGAGACCCAAGTTTGAACGTTAGAACAATTCTATGCGGAATAGATATAGATGTAGGTGAAATTCTGTTAGCGGATACGTTAAAAAGGCAGGGTGAAAAGATTGATTTGATAATGTCTCATCATCCTTCTGGAAGG
>VGKN01000176.1 GCA_016867055.1 Candidatus Omnitrophota bacterium | reverse complement strand
GATTTGGCTTTGGCTCAGTAGTTTTCCTATGTTCTTTGGTTGTCTTAGCTGATGTAATGGCTTATACCATAGGTAAACTTTTTGGAAAACATAAACTCATTCCCCAGATAAGTCCAAATAAAACAATAGAGGGCTCTCTTGGAGGACTGCTCGGAGCAATTTTAGGAGGGTTTATCTTTAGATATGCCTTACCCAACCTCCCACTTAGTATTTGCCTGTTTCTCGGAGTTGTTATTGGAATAACCAGTCAGTTAGGAGACTTGGTTATCTCTGTCATTAAAAGAGATGTAAGGGTAAAAGACTCAGGCCATGCAATACCAGGCCATGGCGGAGTCTTAGACAGATGCGACAGCCTTATCTTCAGTATCCCATTTATGTATTATTTGTTATTTGTATTTAAATTATTGAATTACTATATTTAAAAGGATCTTGTCCAAGGAGGTAAAATGCAGACATCTATCAAGGCGATAATTTCTTTCCTGATAGCATCTTTTATCGGTGCCTTAGGTCAATATCTTTATAAAACAGGCGCAGAATCTGCCAAGGGTGGTTTAATCTCATATATTACGAACCCAAGGCTCTTATTAGGTGTAGTATCTTATATACTGGTTATGGTCCTTTTTGTTGTGGCATTTAAATTTGGAGGAGCGCTGACAGTTCTTTATCCAGTTTATGCAACTACATTTATCTGGGGTACTATTATAGGCGCTCTTTTTTTAGGTGAGGCTATAAGTATTGTTAAAGTATTAGGGATAGCGTTGATAATATTTGGTGTCTATCTAATTGCAAGATAACATATCTATATGGACTTTAGGTGAAGAAGATTTGATATACAAAGGTGTTGTTAAGTTTGTTGATACTAAGTTAGCTGTAATATTAATCTTTCTTTGGGCGTTCGCCGAAGCATTGGTTTTCCCATTGCCTCCGGAAACACTGCTTATTCCCTTAATTTTAGTAAGCCAAAGAAGGACATTATATTTTGCAGTCATTGCGTTATTTGGCTCGTTTCTTGGAGGAATAATTGCGTTTTCTTTTGGTATGGCATATCCTGATTTAGCCCGTTCTTTTATTCATTCAATATTTGGCCTAACTACAAATATGCTCTCAAAGGTAGAAAGATGGCAGGAGCAATTCGGTATCATTTCAGTTTTATTCTCGTCATTTACAGGTGTTCCCTATAAGGCCTTTGCCTTTTTAGGAGGTGTGTCTAAATTTAATGTTTTTGGTTTTATAGCGGCTTCTCTTGTTGCCAGGGGAAGCAGGATATTGCTCCTCTGTTTTTTAGCTAATTTAGTTGGGAGGAAATGTTGTAAGCTTATAAAGTCACATTTTAATTTGGTTATCCTTAGTTATATAATGTTAGTAATTATATTGTTTATCCTTAATCAAAAACTAAATTAAATTATATGAAACATTATAGCGAAACCCTTACTACAAAGGACAACTGCAAGATATCCATCAATATCTACAAAAACTCTCATCCGACTGTTGTTGTAGTCTGCCCGGGATTTTTCCAGAGCAAGGAGACCAAGACCTTTGTCAGAATCTCAAGCATGCTTACAGACAACTATGATGTAGTTAGTATGGACTTTAGAGGTCATGGAAAGTCATCTGGCAGGTATTCCTTCTCGGCCAATGAGTATATGGACCTTGAGGCAGTTTTAAATTATGCCAATAGGTATTATAAAAAGGTAGGAATCTTGGCATTCTCTTTAGGCGGTAGCGTTGCAATAGAGGAATTAACCCTTTACAAGAATGCCCATAGTTTAATCTCAGTAAGCACGCCGATGAACTTTACAGACATAGAATACCGTGTCTTAAACAAGGAGACCCTAAAGGTAGCCCTTAAAAACATAGAAAACGGCTTAGGTGTCAGGCCTGGAAACATATTATTAAAAAAGGCAAAGCCAATTGACCTTGTAGATAAACTCTCACCCATACCTGTTTTATTCATCCATGGTAAGAATGACCCTGTTGTCTATATGAGGCATTCCGTCTCCCTCTTTGAGAAGGCAAACTTTCCAAAGGCTATTGAGATATTTGAGAATGGTCATCATTCGGAGGAGATATTCAGAAGATACCCAGATAGATTTGAAAGGGTAGTAAAGGACTGGTTTAATAAGACTTTAGGTACAGAAGATGAATCAGATATGACGACCTATGCCATTCAGATTCCAAAAAACGGCAGGATACTGGATAAAAAAGGTCATTTCTTAGGAGAGGCACAGGAAGATAAGGTGCTCATCTACTGCAGGAAGTGCAAGGAATTTGTAATGGCAAAGTAGTATAGTTTTACTTTAGGGGCATAGGGTCAGGGTAAGTTAGAAGACTATAGGCCCAATCGCTGTTGGTATTTTGTGATACCGGCAGTGGTTGGGCCTTTTTCTTTTTGTTAAGAAAAATGTACGATATCCGTTGTCCTAACTGTAATAAGAAACTCGCTGAAACCTCTCGAAGGCAATTAGAGAGCCTTAAAGGAGGTGATAACCATAATGAAACGAAAGCAAATCTAACAACGTATCTTATATCTATCAAATGTTCACGATGTAAAACAGTAACCAAGTTTTAACAATTTAATAGCTGCGAGGCTCCCGAAGCCCATGCACGCCTGACAGCAGTCAGGCAGGCCCTTAAACCGGCGGCATGGGCTTTTTCCGCCAAAGAGATAGGCGGATCCGCCAAGACCTGTGGCAGAAAGTGCCGGAGAAAATGAGCCTCAGTGCGAAAGAGAATCCGCTACTTTGATATGGAGAAGATAGCAAATGATGAAGAGCCATTAAGTGAATCAGAGTTAGAGGTAAAGCAACACCTTGCCCACCAGATAAAAGAGAATCTCTTAAACAAACTTGATATAGAAGAAGCCTTAAAGGCTTTAACAGACAAGCAGCGTCAGTGTCTTATTCTTTCAGTCTTCGAAGGCCTTACCGAAGAGGAAATCTCCCAAACCCTGAACATCTCCCAGCCAGCAGTCCATAAACTCATAGCAAAGGCAAAAGCGAATATGAAAAAAATTTTACAAGGGGGTTATTAAAACCCCTGAAAGTGCCCAATACCTATGGAGGCAGGGGCTGTTTTGGGAATAGACAACTTTAGAACTTCCACCTCGCTTCTTAGCGACTCCCCTGCCTCTTATGAAACGGAGGGCACTGATGAATAAGGCAGAAGTAAAGATTCTGCATCTACTCCTTAACCACAGAGGAAGTAAATCCGCAATAACGGTCAAAAGAATAAAATCCAAGACAGGCATACCAGAGCGCACAATAAGACAAGCCATCTCTAATTTAGTCACTCTCTATTATTGTCCTATCGCCTCAAGTGTTCATCACCCCTACGGATTTTATTTCATAACAGATGAGAAAGAAGGAGAGCTTTGCCTTGGTCAATACTGGTCACGGATATCCAAACTCCTAAAAAGGATTAAATCCCTGAAAAAGGCAATTGAAAATGAATTCGGCAAGGAGATCCAATTAGAACTCAACTTTAACAATGAATGAGGTAAACCCCCAGCCTGAAAACGGCTACACAAGGATAGCCAATGAACTATTAGAGGCAATAATTTCTTATCCCTTCACAAAGGCGGAGCTTAAGTTGATTCTTCTAATTATCAGAAAGACCTATGGCTGGAACAGAAAAAAGGTATCAATGAGTTATGGAATACTCTCAAATTTAACTTACCTAAATAAGCGCTACATTAAAAAAGTAATATATAAACTAATCAAAGACAAGGTTCTTACCAAGGAAAAAGACAATAAAAAGAATATCCTTGGCCTAAACAAGAGATATCACCAGTGGAGGCTAAATATCCACACCCAAAAAGACACCACAGGAGTGTCTTGTAGGACACTACCCGGTGTCTTAGAGGACACCCCTAAAGGTGTCTTGGCAGACACCAGTATATTATTAAATACAGAAAGAAATAGAGATAAAGAAAGGTTTAAAGAAACAAACCCTCACTCTAAATTTTCTTTCTTTAAACCTAAAACCCAGACCTTAAGAAAATACTCAAAACAGCCAATTCATATAAGAGAACTCATTAGTCTAATAAGTTAATATTTTTGCTTTATATTTATATTTAAAACACACACAAACACAAAAGGAGAAAACTATGAAATCAG